>JAFMBU010000170.1 GCA_017858295.1 Porticoccaceae bacterium
AACCGATGAATTAATCGGCGACCAGGATATTGTTGTCGACTGTACTGATAACTTGGCGGCTCGTCAGTTGATCAATAGTGCCTGTCACAGGAATAAGATTGGTTTTGTCAGTGCCTCGGCGCTGGGTTGGGAAGGACAGTTGGTGGCGTTTGATTTTGCCGCTCATGCTCGTTTGTGCCTCAACTGTATTATTGACAAGGAAAGTCCAGAGCCGATGCAGAATTGCTCTAATTCTGGGGTTGTGGGTCCGGTTTTGGGCGCTATGGGAAGTTTACAGGCGACCACAGTGATAAGAATGGTGCTGGGGTTTTTTCAGCAGCATGGAGAGATGCAGCGCTATGATGGCAAGGCTGGGCGTTGGTTGGCTTTGCTGGCTAGTGCGAAGGATAGTTGTGGCATTTGTGGCGAGGCTGGGTGATCAACACTGTTGTCATTCCTGTCATGCCGACAGAACGCAGCGACGAGGGATCTCCTAGGGTCTGGCACCTGATAAAAACGCAGCGTACGGCATGAGATCCTTCGGCTCCGCTCAGGATGACAAGGTAAAGTACTCAGACTAACAGGTTAAATATTAACAACAGGAGTAATAAACGTGGCTCACGATGCATCAGCCCCAAGACGTTTTGTTAAAATCGCCATTCTAACGGTGTCCGACACCCGCAGTCTGGAGACCGATACCAGTGGTTCATTTCTCCAGCAGGCACTGGAAGATGAGGGCCACCACCTCGCCGATCGCAAGTTGGTTATTGACGATATCTACCAAATGCGCGCTGTGGTCTCTGCTTGGATCGCCGACCCGGAAGTAGAAGTTATTATCACCACTGGGGGTACCGGCTTTACCGGCCGCGATAGCACCCCGGAGGCGCTGTCTCCGCTGTTTGACAAACATATCGAGGGCTTTGGTGAACTGTTCCGTCAGCTCTCCTACGACGAAATTGGTACGTCCACTGTGCAGTCCCGCTGTCTGGCAGGTCTGTCGAACAACACCGCGATCTTCTGCGTGCCAGGATCCACCGGCGCCTGCAAAACTGGCTGGAATGGCATTATCAAGCAGCAGCTGGACAGCACCTTTCAGCCCTGTAACTTTGTTCAGCATGTAAGAAAGAAATCACTCTAATGCTCAGTGTCTCAGAGGCTATTAGTCAGCTTGTTGCCAGTGCTAAACCGGCAGCGGCAATGGAGTCCCTATCGGTGCTGGATAGCCGCGGGCGCGTTCTGGCGCTGGATATTTGCGCCCCAGTGGATGTGCCTCCGGCAGATAATAGTGCGATGGATGGCTATGCTTTTTGTTATGCCGAGGCCGCTGCCAACCAGTTTAAGTTGCCACTGAGTCAGCGCATTGCCGCTGGCAGCGCACCAGAGCCTCTGGCTGCCAATACGGTGGCACGAATCTTTACCGGCGCAGAGATTCCCGCTGGGGCCGATACGGTTGCCATGCAGGAAAACTGCATCGAGAACAATGGAATAGTTAAGCTCGATGCCGGTGTAAAAGCGCAGGGCAATGTCAGGCCTCGAGGTCAGGATATTCAAGCGGGGCAGATTATTTTGACTGCGGGCACTAAAATCCGCGCTCAGGAAATGGGTCTGCTCTCATCCATTGGTATTGCCGTGGTTGAGGTATTTAAGCCCTTACGAGTGGCAATCTTTTCCACTGGTGATGAACTTGTTGAGCCGGGTATCTCTTTAAAACCAGGGCAGATTTACAACTCCAATCGCGCTACTCTCATCGGCTTGATTCAATCATTGGGCATGACGCCTGTGGATTTAGGTACCGTGGCTGATAGTCCGCAGGCCACTGATGCTGTGCTCGTTAAAGCGGCTGAGATGGGCGATATTATTATCAGTGCTGGCGGCGTTTCTGTTGGCGAAGAAGACTATGTGAAAGACGCAGTGGCCAGAGCCGGGGAACTCGATTTTTGGAAAGTGGCGATCAAGCCGGGCAAGCCTTTAGCCTTTGGTCAGGTTGCCAATAAACCCTTTATTGGTCTGCCCGGTAATCCAGCGTCGGTGTTTGTCACCTTTATGATTCTGGCGCGGCCGTTTTTATTGGCCAGTCAGGGCTTGGTTGAGTTAGCCCCAAAATTCTTAAAGGCCCAGGCCCAGTTTGTCAAAAGTGGGGAAGGCCGCGAGGTCTATCTGCGGGCACGATTAGAGGATGGGTCTGTTGAAATTTACCCCAATCAAAGCAGCGGCGTATTGGCCTCGGCTTGTTGGGGTGATGTCTTTGTTAGGCAAGCCAGTGGCCAGTCTATCGAAGTGGGTGATCTGGTCGATGTGCTACCCTACAGTCAGTAAATTACTATTAAGGAAGCCACTGTTTTGACTCAGTCCAGGTCGCTAATTGATCCCTTCGGTCGCTCGGTCGATTACCTGCGCCTGTCGGTGACGGACCGCTGTAATTTGCGCTGCACCTACTGCATGGCTGAGGAGATGACCTTTCTGCCAAAACAGCAGATTCTCTCCCTCGAAGAACTCCGCGATGCGGCAACGGCTTTTGTGGAGTTAGGTATCCGCAAGATTCGCCTGACCGGCGGTGAGCCGCTTATTCGCCGAGATATTCTTAAACTCGTCGGCGCTCTGTCAGCCTTGCCCGGTCTCGATGAGCTGACCATGACCACCAACGGACTGTTGCTGCCGACCATGGCGCAGCCTCTAAATGACGCTGGTATCTCAAGATTAAATATCAGTGTCGATAGCCTAAAAGCCGAGCGTTTCAAAGCGCTGACTCGGGTCGGTGAGCTGAGTCAGGTGTTGGCTGGCATTCAGGCTGCCAATACTGTGGGCTTTGACAAGGTTAAGCTCAATGCGGTTATTTTGGCAGGCTTTAATGACGATGAGGTCGTTGATCTGGCGCGCTTTGCGGTGGATAACGGCATGGATATTTCCTTTATCGAAGAGATGCCCTTGGGAGAAATATCCTCTCACAAAAGGGTCAACACTCAGATTAGCAGTGCTCAAATCCGTGAACAGTTGGCCGAACACTTTGCCATGGTGGACAGCGCCGAAACTACCGGTGGTCCGTCGCGGTATATGCAGGTTGCCGGCAGCGATAGCAAAATCGGTTTTATCTCGCCCATGTCGAATAACTTCTGTGAGTCTTGCAATCGTGTGCGCATGACCGCAGAGGGACGCTTATTGCTCTGCCTGGGTAACCAAGATAGTTTGGATCTGCGCGAGGTTTTACGCAGCCATCCCGGCGATGCTGAACTGCTAAAACGTAAAATCGTCGAAGCCATTGGTCGCAAGCCCGAGCGCCATCACTTCGATCCCGAGCAGGTGGATATAGTGCGCTTTATGAATATGACCGGCGGCTGAGGTCGATGGTTTTAGAGTCCTTTTTTGTTTTTCAATACTCCTACTGGCTGCTAGCCGCTATAGCCCTGATGGCAGTGCTCTATTCCTCTGTGGGGCATGGTGGCGCCTCTGGTTATCTAGCGGCTATGGCACTCTGGGGGCTGGCTCCTCAAGAGATGCGTCCCGCTGCGCTGGTGATGAATATAGTGGTCACCTGCTGGCTGCTGTATCGCTTTCAACCCTACAAACTGATGCCCCACAAATTGTTCTGGCCGCTGGTGATGGCGTCCACGCCTGCGGCGTTTATTGGCGGTCTATGGGTTATCGATGTTCTCAGTTATCGTCTGCTGGTGGGCTTACTGCTCGGCCTGGCTGCGATGCGTATGCTGATGAGTAATACAGTCAATCAGCAGATTCAGTTGCCGGCACTCTGGTTGATGATAGTGGTCGGTGTGCTACTAGGCTTCTCCGCAGGCTTAACTGGAATCGGTGGCGGGGTGTTTTTAAGTCCCATATTGTTGATTTTTGGCTGGTGTACTGTGCGCCAAAGCACTGCGGTTGCCGCCGGGTTTATTTTGCTTAACTCGATCGCTGGGCTGGGGGGATATGTTGTTAGTGCCCAACCCTGGCCGCTGGGGACGGGTTGGTTGATGCTCGCGGCCTTTGCCGGCTGCTTGCTCGGCGCCGAATTGGCATCCCATCGCGCTAGCTCCAATGCCTTGCGCAAGTTACTTGCTGGGGTGTTGATAATTGCCGCAGTCAAGATGGTCTACAGCGCTTTTTAAGCTCTTCTTT
>JAFMBU010000013.1 GCA_017858295.1 Porticoccaceae bacterium
AATTGCTTTATTTCTGCCATTTTCTACGACCGGTTGTTGCTGTACTAAAAAATACGCAGACGTGTCTACGCACCTCAATACAGAAGCAATATTGATTTGGGAGAAATATATGGGTTTTAGAGAGCTCTAAAATAGACCCAGATCAATAAAAACCGATCTCTGCAATTTTAATGTCCGCACTGTGGTCTCTACCGAAGGCAACTATGCCTATACTGCGGATTGAGCTGGGCTTTACCGCTTTGCTGAGCCAGTTGCCGGAGCGGGCAAAAGAAGAGAGAGGTATCTTCACGATTTGCCACTGGTCTGTTGTGGTGAAACTTGCTTGATAGTACTGCCAGGGCAGCAGGGTCCCGGAGGTGCGCAGGTGCAGATAGTACTGCTGGCCGTTGCCGCGCACCTTTAGGTAGGCGCCAGTTGCTGTGTCGATACTTTTCTTGGGGATGGCTTTGCGCAGTTGGATAAAGCCGCCATTATTCTCAGTGCTTACCTGTCCTGTCATATGCGCATACTGTTCACCCTGACCATTTCTAAAGGCGACTTTGCCCTCAGATACACCGCCCATGACCTGATCGCTAACATAGCTCCAGCGCAGCTGTGGGTCGGATTCAAAGTTATCGATCATCAGGGGCTCCAGGGCAATGGTGCTGGGTATCAAAAACAGGCAGAGGCAGCTGGCGATGATGTTATGGCGAATAGTTTTCATTGTTGAGTGCCCTTTAGCCGCGCTTGTATTGAGTGGGGCAGTAGCCGCGACTGACGTCTGGCGAGCGCAGTTGCAGATGCTTGGTTTTTCGGCCTGTGACGCGTTTGCGCCAGAGACGAAATGACCGCGGCTTCATGGTGCGGCGCATCAATGAGATGACCGCCGATTCATTGAGCTTGAACAGGCCCTCGATGGCTTCAAACGGTGTGCGGTCTTCCCATGCCATTTCGATTACACGCGATACCTCGCTATCAGTGAGCCCAGTGACTGCGGGTACTGATGCGGCGTCTATTGAAGAATTTAGCTGGCTGCTACTGTTGGCCATGGGTATCCCCTATGCGATGTAACATTTGTACGATTCCAACGGTTTATCCGATGACTCACACAGCTATTACATTTGCTCTGACTTTGCGGTAGAGTCCTGTGTCAATTCAACCACAATTAACTAAATTAGTAACCGACTATGACTGATACTCAGACTGAACAGCAAGCCATCAATATCGATGCTCGCAAGCTCTTTAACCTCGGCGCCAACTTGCTGGTCGCCGGCTTTAAAAACCAAAGCCCCGAAAATGCAAAAAAGCTTTTTAAAGAGCTAAAGCAAGGCGCTTCTGTTAGATCTGGTGAGCTTTCCGGTGAGACCAGCGGTGTTAAGATTCCGATTAAGATGGAGCTTGATCGCAGCGAGTATAAGGGTCAGTTTAACTATCCTAATTTTGAGTTGTCTCTGAATGCGATGTTGCAGAAGTTTCAGACTGAAGTGCGCAAGGATAAAGAGCTTAAGGATTTACGTACGCTAACCAATGAGGCCACTGGCGGTATAGTGTTTAACCTTCCCTCTGGTGTGGAGATTCAAGGCAACCTCAATGTGATGATGCTTTGCATGGAGCCCTCGGCAGATTGTCTGGCGGTAAGGTTGATATTTGTTGATTCGACTCAGTTCCAAGAACAGGGCTAGTCCGGCGGCTAGCCAAACCTGAGCAGTCCATCTTGAGCAGCTTATTTTGACCAGTCACCTGCGCGAGTTTAGCAGCCATCTAGCAGCCATCATGCCCGAGATCGGCAGCGAGCGGCTGCCCTCCCTGCTGGTGCATCTACTCAAGAGTTTGGTGCCTTTTGACAATGCGGTTATTTTGCATTATCGCCACGATAAGCAGCCTCTGCTGCTGTATAACGACATCCCTCCTGTTGAAATAAAGCGGCAGATCGACACCTTCGTCAATGGCGCGTTCTTGCTCGACCCCTTTTACCGCGCTGCGGTAGACGATCGTGCCGACGGCTTGCATCGTTTGTCTGACCTGGCTCCCAGCGGTTTTGAGGAAACCGAGTATTACCGCAGCTACTTTCGATATACGGAAATTAAAGATGAGGTTGGTTTTATCTTCCATCTCTCAGCGGATCAGTTTATTAATATTTCCATGAGTCGCCTGACCTTTTCACAACCCTTTAACCGCGTCCAAGTTAGCCTGCTAGAGGATATTACTGAGGCCATAGAGACGCTGTGCAAACTGCAGTGGGCTGCAGTAAATAGCCCGCAGCAGGCCTCTGATAATAAGTTGCCCAGCCAGTTAGATAGTGCTCTAAAGCATTTTGGCACGGCTTACTTGACCGACCGCGAGACCCAAGTAGTGCAGCTTTTTCTCCATGGCCATTCGACCAAGTCAATTGCCGAGCGCTTGGGGATTTCTCCGGAGACCGTCAAACTGCACCGCAAAAATAGCTATGCCAAGTTAGATGTGTCGTCTCAGGCAGAGTTGTTTCACCTGTTTATTGACTCCCTTGCCAGCCTGTCGAGCTATTCTGGCGGCGATCCGCTGGTTGGCTATCTATAGCAATAACGGACTAACCGAATACCACCACACCCTCCTCCAAGGCTCCCTTTATCTCTGCTCCCGGAGCAAATTGGCCGGAGAGAATACTCTGGGCAAGGGGGTTTTCAATCAGCTGTTGAATCACTCGCTTTAAGGGCCTGGCGCCATAGACTGGGTCAAATCCTGCTTCGAGGAGTTTATCCAATAGCTCATCACTGAGAGTAAGCTGCAGTTCGTGCTCTGCTAAACGCTTGCGTAGCAAATCGATCTGGATGCTAGCGATGCCGCGGAGCTGATCTTTGGCCAGGGGATGGAAGACCACTACTTCGTCGACACGGTTGATAAATTCTGGGCGGAAGTGGCCGCTGACAACATCCATCACCGCCGATTTCATCACATCATAATTTTCTTCACCGGCGAGCATTTGAATCACGTCGGAGCCCAGATTCGAGGTCATCACAATCACAGTATTTTTAAAATCCACTGTGCGGCCCTGACCATCGGTCAAGCGGCCGTCGTCCAAGACCTGGAGTAAAATATTAAATACATCTGTATGGGCTTTTTCAATTTCATCCAGCAGCAGTACTGAGTAGGGTCGACGGCGCACAGCTTCGGTGAGATAGCCTCCCTCTTCGTAGCCCACATACCCGGGAGGCGCGCCAATCAATCTTGCCACCGAGTGCTTTTCCATAAACTCGGACATATCGATACGCACCATGGCCTCTTCGCTATCGAACAAAAATTCGGCTAGCGATTTACAGAGTTCGGTTTTGCCCACACCTGTGGGGCCTAAAAACAGGAACGAGCCATTGGGTCGATTGGGATCTGAGAGCCCGGCCCGTGAACGGCGTACGGCGTTGGAAACAGCGACTACGGCTTCGCTCTGACCCATGACACGCCGGTGCAGTGAATCTTCCATGCGCAGCAGTTTATCGCGCTCTCCTTCGAGCATTTTCGAGACTGGGATGCCGGTCCACTTGGCAACCACTTCCGCCACTTCTTCTTCGGTGACCTTGTTTCTCAATAGGCGTTTTTCAACCTGAACTTCACTATTGGCGGTGGCTAGCTGCTTTTCCAACTCGGGAATAATGCTGTATTGAATCTGCGCCATCTTTTCAAGATCGCCTGATCTATGGGCTGCTTCAAGGTTCACCTTGGCCTGTTCAAGTTCGGCTTTGATATGGGTCGACCCCTGCATAGAGGCTTTTTCCGCTTTCCAGATTTCTTCAAGGTCGGAATATTCTGCGCCCAGTTCGGCAATGTCATCTTCGAGTTTTTGCTGGCGCTTGCGCGAGGCTTCATCTTTATCTTTTTTAACCGCTTCTCGTTCAATCTTGAGTTGGATTAAACGTCGCTCGAGGCGGTCCATTTCTTCAGGCTTGGAATCAATTTCCATGCGGATGCGGCTGCCCGCCTCATCGATAAGGTCAATGGCTTTGTCCGGCAGCTGGCGGTCGGTAATATAGCGCTGAGACAATTTGGCGGCCGCCACTATGGCGCTATCGGTGATCTCAACGCCATGATGGACTTCATAGCGCTCTTTAAGGCCGCGCAAAATGGCCACGGTGTCTTCTTCACTAGGTTCTTCCACCAAGACCTTTTGGAAGCGACGCTCAAGGGCGGCATCTTTTTCAATAAACTTGCGGTATTCGTCCAAGGTGGTGGCGCCGACACAGTGCAGCTCACCACGGGCCAGTGCAGGTTTAAGCATATTGCCTGCATCCATGGCGCCTTCGGCTTTACCGGCTCCGACCATGGTATGAATTTCATCGATAAACAGGATGATTTGCCCTTCCTGCTTGGACAGATCCTTGAGTACGGCTTTTAAACGCTCTTCAAAGTCACCGCGGAATTTCGCACCGGCTAGCAGTGCACCCAAATCTAGGGTTAAGACGCGTTTATTTTTTAACCCCTCGGGCACTTCGCCATTGATAATGCGCTGGGCCAAGCCTTCAACTATGGCGGTTTTACCCACACCGGGTTCACCGATTAGCACTGGGTTGTTTTTGGTTCGGCGCTGTAGAACCTGGATGGTGCGTCGAATCTCATCATCGCGACCAATAACCGGATCCAGCTTACCGGATTCGGCCCGCTCGGTGAGGTCGATGGTGTATTTGTCCAGGGCTTCTCGCTGGCTCTCGGCATCGGCATCGTTGACCTGCTCGCCACCGCGAACCGATTCAATAGCACTCTTGGCTTTAGTGATATCGCCATATTTGGCCAGACTTTTACCCAGTATATTTTTGTCTTCCAGGGCGGCCAGTAGCAATATTTCACTGGAAACAAATTGGTCGCCCTTTTTCTGGGCATTTCGATCAGCCATATTTAATAGGCGGCTGAGATCTTGAGAGAGGTTTGCTTCGCCAGTGGGGGAGCTGATCTTGGCAAGCTTATCGAGCTGGCTATTGAGATCGGCTTGCAGGCCGACAACATCAAAGCCCGCGCGATTGAGAATTGGACGCACACTGCCGCCCTGCTGATTTAACAGTGCCAATAGCAGATGCAGTGGCTCTATGGCGGAATGGTCATTGCCCACGGCAATGGATTGCGCGTCTGCCAGTGCACTCTGCAGTTGGTTAGTTAGCTTGTCGATTCGCATGCCCTTCCTCCAAATGATTTTTAATCTTGCTTAGTATTTTAGGTGGGGGCTGGCATTGAATTTTCAACAGGTGTGAAAAATTCGTTGATGCAAGTCATAGGAAATAGCGCATCGGTTGTGGGCATTAACAGAAGGAATAAACCTGGGGCTAGGTGATGATGACCCTAGCTGACAACCATATTGTCGCGATGGATTAGCTCATCATCTTCACGATAACCAAGAATCTCAGCTATGCGCTCAGTACCCTGGCCCTGAATGCGGGTGGCTTCGTCAGAGTGGTAGTTCACCAGACCGCGGGCGATTTCCTGGCCTCCAGAATCAACACAGCTGACCAATTCGCCGCGGGTAAACTGTCCTTTGACCTGAGTGACACCAACGGCCAAGAGGCTGCGACCTTGCTGTTGCAGCACTTTCACTGCTCCAGCGTCGAGCACCAGCTGACCTTTGACTTGCAGCTGTCCCGCCAACCACTGCTTGCGCGCCGCTATGGGCTGCTGTGACGCGGCGAGTAAGGTGCCCACTTCAGCACCTTGAGCCACTGCAGTTAATATGCCGCTATTGCGTCCACCTACAATTACGGTGTTGCAACCAGAGCGCGCTGCCAGCCTAGCTGCCTGGAGTTTGGTTATCATGCCGCCACGGCCAAGGGCACTGTTGCTACCACCGGCTAGAGCATCGAGGGAGCTATCGTCGGCCATGGCTTCACTGATCAGCTGGGCGTTTGGGTCTAAGTCGGGATTGGCACTATAGAGGCCATCTTTATCCGTAAGGATTACCAGCAGATCCGCATCGATCAGGTTGGCTACCAGTGCGGCGAGACTGTCGTTGTCACCAAAGCGAATTTCATCAGTGACCACGGTGTCGTTCTCATTGACTATGGGTACAACACTCAATTGGATTAATGTCTGCAGAGCGCTGCGGGCATTGAGGTAGCGCTGGCGATTGGCTAGGTCGTCGTGATCCAGAAGTATCTGAGCGGTGAGACGATCAAAGCGCTTAAAGCTGCTCTCATAGGTTTGGATCAGACCCATCTGCCCCACTGCGGCAGCGGCTTGAAGCTCATGAATGCTCTCGGGACGGGTTTTCCAGCCGAGTCGCACTATGCCTTCGGCAATTGAGCCCGAGGAGACCAAAACAATTTCTTTACCCTGAGCCAAGAGCTGGGCGATTTGTTCAACCCAGCCGTCGATGGCGGCGCGATCGAGGCCCGCGCCATTATTGGTCAGCAGTGCGCTGCCAATCTTGACGACTAAGCGCTGTGCATCTTGGGTTATTGCTCTTGTCATACTTAGCTACTCTCTAACCTCTGCCTTGACTGCGGCTCCAGTTATTCTGCATAAACCACTTCAACGTCATTGTCGTCGTCATCTTCGTCTTCAAACTCTTCATCGAACTCTGCACCTTCGATCTGCTCGCCACCAAGGCGGGCTAAGCGTCGGGCTTCAGCCAGCCCTTCGATGCGCTCCCGCGCTTCCGCTTGAATCTGCTGACGGCGCTCTTCCAAGGCAACGACCAGTGTCGGATCGATACTTTCGCGTTCTCGATGGCCGTCGATATACTCCATGATTGCTGCACAGAGGGCTTTGGTGCCCTGAGCTGAGATGGCAGAAATAATAAATACTGGGCCCTGCCAGTTAAGTGTCTCAACCACATTCTTGCAGGCTTCTTCCACTTCATCTTCGGGCATCAGGTCGGTTTTATTTAATACCAACCAGCGGTCACCGTCAGCCAGGGTCGGGCTAAATTTGGCCAATTCCTGCTCGATCACCACTGTATTCTCCGCTGGCGTGGTGCCGTCATAGGGCATCATATCCACCAGGTGTAACAATAATCTGGTACGCGTCAGGTGCTTGAGAAAACGAATACCCAGACCGGCACCTTCAGATGCGCCTTCAATGAGGCCAGGAATATCAGCAACGACAAAACTTTTATCGCCGCTCATGCCCACTACGCCCAAATTGGGTACCAAGGTGGTGAAAGGATAGTTGGCGACCTTTGGACGAGCTGCTGAGACAGCACGAATAAAAGTTGATTTACCGGCGTTGGGTAAGCCGAGCAGCCCCACATCAGCGAGCACTTTCAGCTCAAGCTTGATCTCGCGCAACTCACCTTCACTGCCGGGAGAGGTTTGCCGCGGTGCACGGTTGACGCTGGATTTAAAACGCGCATTGCCGAGACCGTGAAAGCCGCCCTGGGCAACTTTGAGCTGCTGGCCTAATTCGGTGAGATCACCGAGCACATCGCCAGTCTCTTCGCAGAGTACCGTGGTGCCAACCGGCACTTGCATAATTAAGTCTTCGCCGCCGGCACCAGTGCAGTCAGAGCCACGGCCCTGCTCGCCATTCTCAGCGCGGAAGTTGCGTGTAAAGCGAAAGTCGATAAGGGTGTTGAGACCCTCTGCGGCAACCAGAAATACACTGCCGCCATCACCGCCATCACCGCCATCTGGGCCGCCTTTGGGAATATATTTCTCACGGCGGAAGCTCATGCAGCCGTTGCCGCCTTTGCCTGCCTGTACTTTAATTGTTGCTTCGTCGACGAATTTCATAGGGTCAGTTTACAGTTGCTGTTGCTGTGTGTCATCGCGTGGGCGATCAGTGTTAAATCCCGCGCATAAAAAAAGCCCCACGTAGGGGCTTTTTTAACAGGAAGTGGTAGTAACCTACGCGGAAACCACTTCTGCATACTTACGGTTCTTCGGGCCTTTCTGCACAAACTGTACAACGCCTTCGGCAGTTGCGAACAGTGTGTGGTCTTTGCCGATACCGACATTGTTGCCCGGGTGGAATTTAGTGCCACGCTGACGAACGATGATGCTACCTGAATTGATTGCTTGGCCACCGAAAACTTTAACACCAAGGCGTTTGCTTTCTGAATCGCGACCGTTACGAGTACTACCACCAGCTTTTTTGTGAGCCATTGCTATTTCCTCTTCGGATTATCCAGCGTTAATGCTAGTAATCTTAACTTCTGTATACCACTGTCTGTGGCCCTGTTGTGTGCGCGAGTGCTTGCGACGACGGAATTTAATAATATTCACTTTATCGCCACGACCATGAGAAACGATCTCAGCAGTCACTTTGCCACCCTCTACGAGGGGAGCACCAACCTTGACTTCGGCACCTTCGCCGACCATCAAGACTTCTTCAAAATCGATATTATCACCAGTCGCTAGATCCAGCTTCTCAAGACGAAGGGTCTCTCCTTCAACTACGCGATGCTGCTTTCCGCCACTTTTGATTACTGCGTACATGTTCTGCTCCAATTTATAGTGGCCGCATCAGTTAGTTAGCAGCCAGATTCCGTCGCTTTTTTTCTTGAAGCCAATAGCCTCTGCGAGAGGGCGGCAATTCTAATGGAACACCCCCCTGTTATCAAGTGTTATCCGAGCGAAAACCAGAGGAATTTTAAGCTCTACTCAGAGGCTATCCGCGTAGCCAAATCAGCGACCCATTGCGACCGGTTTTCGACTCCCTCCTGTAGGAGTAAAAGCGCTCTGAATCGCTGTAGCTGCAGTAGTCGCCACCAAAGATTTCGGTAACGCCCGAGGCCTGTAATTCGGCTCGTGCAAGACTGTAGAGATCGGCCAGATACTTGTCTTCTGACGGCTCCCGCAAGCTGAAGGCGGCGACGATGGCTCGCTTATGCTGTGGATTTTGTGCCTGATCGAGAAAGGCTTGCAGTACTTCGCTACCCACTTCAAATACTTGCGCGCCAATAGCCGGTCCCAGATAGACCAGCAATTGATCTGGTGACTGCGCAAAGGTGGCCACAGTTTTACGCAGTATGCCGCCACAGAGTCCGCGCCAACCGGCATGGGCGGCGGCAACCTGGGTGCCAGCACTGTCGCAGAGCAACACTGGTAAGCAATCTGCGGTTAATACAGCACAGACCGCACCGGGCTGATCGCTGTAGCTGCCATCGGCTCGCGGTGTGCCGGTCGCCTCAGGCCCATAAACTAGGTCGGTGCTGTGAACCTGATCCAGCCACAGGGGCTGAGTGGGCAATTTGAGGGATTGTTTGAGGCTTTCACGATTGCCGATAACGTCTTGGGGATTATCCTGCACATGCAATGCAAGATTGCTCTGATCGAAAGGCGCATTGCTGCAACCTCCTGTGCGCAGGGTAATGGCCGAGCCCACATTGGCGGGCGCTGGCCACTGGGGAGTGATTACATCAATTGGCACAAGCTTGCTCCCTGAGTTGGTTACTGTTTTAGCCTGGCTTTTTAAACTAGCCTTTTAACCTGGCCTTTTAACCTAGCCTTCCAAACTAGCCTTCTTTTAATGCTACTAACAGGTTCTGCATATCCTCAGGCAGTTCGGTCTCCCAGCTAACATACTCGCCGCTGGCGGGATGAACTAACCCCAGTGCTCGGGCGTGCAGGGCCTGACGACCAAAATGCTGCAGGGATTCTCTGAGCTGGTCGGAGACCCCTTTATGAATTCGGAAGCGGCCGCCGTAGGTGTAGTCGCCGACTATGGGATATTTGATGCTCGCCATATGCACACGAATCTGATGGGTGCGTCCGGTTTCCAGCTTTAAGCGAATATGGGTGTGGCCGTCGAAGCGCTTGACCACCTTGTAATGAGTGCGAGCCTCTTTGCCGTCACGTACCACAGCCATCTTGACGCGCTGCTTGGGATGCCGGCCAATGGGCTGATCAACCAACCCTCCTCCAGTCATTACACCACTGACTACAGCCTCATACTCACGGCTGACGGTGCGCGCCTGAAGCTGGGCAACTAGGTCGGTATGGGCGGCAAGGGTTTTGGCCACCACCATCAGGCCGGTAGTGTCTTTGTCTAGGCGGTGGACAATTCCAGCCCGGGGCACTGACTCTAACTGTGGGCAATGAAATAACAGCGCATTGAGCAAGGTGCCCTCGCGATTGCCAGCGGCGGGATGGACAACAAAATTGGTTGGCTTATTGATCACTATTATACTGTCGTCTTCAAACACTATATTTAGCGGAATATCTTCAGCCTGCCAATCCCCCTCGGCTTTTAACTGGGCAGAGACCGCAAGGGTTTCGCCACCCAGCAGTTTAAATTTTGGCGATTGCTGCTGCCCGTCCACGGTTAACTCGCCGGATTTAATCCACAGTTGCAGACGCGAGCGAGAATAGTCGCTAAATAGCTCCGCGGCAATTTGATCCAGACGGCGTCCACAATCGGCTGCAGATACGATTGCGGTTTGTTCAATGTGATCTATATGACCTAGATGGCCTAGATGGCCTAGATGGCCTAGTTGGTCTTTAGAGTCTGTAGCGTCTATAAAATCAGTCAATCGAGGTATTCCTAGCGTTGAATTTAGGGGCTGGCAACTTTGGCCGCCGTACTGGTTTGGTTTACCAGGGTTTTAACAGTAGCTATATCAGCCACACAGATTGGTTTACGGCAGGCTGTGTGGTTAAATGCACGACTACATCGCTAGCGCGTCGACACTTTCTCAGGCTGGGAATATTACATGAAAATCAGGTCAATTATTTTACTCATATTGAGTTTATCTGTTATCTCTGGATGCTCTTGGTTGGGATGGGGTGACGAGGAGTCTACAGAAGACGAAAGCTCAGGCTATACCGAAGTCGATTTTTACGAAAAAATTCAGAGCAGCCTAAATGCCAGCAACTGGTCCGTGGCGATTAGCAACCTGGAGCTGCTGGAATCACAATTCCCCTTTGGCAAGTATGCCGAACAGGCCCAGCTGGAACTGATGTACGCACAGTTTAAGTCCGGTGACCACGATTCGAGCATTGCCGCCGCAGACCGATTTATTCGCCTGCACCCGCAACACCCCAATGTGGATTATGCCTTCTATGTTAAAGGCCTCTCTGAGATATCTCAGTCCTCTAGTGCCTTTGATAACTTTTTGCCCACCGACAGCAGCATGCGTGACATAGGGTCGGCTCGCGATGCCTTTGGCACCTTTACCGAACTGCTAAACCGCTTTCCGAAGAGCCCCTATGCGGCTGATGCACGCAAGCGTCTAGTCAATCTGCGCAACCAATTGGGCCGCGCTGAAATACATGTGGCCAACTACTACTTCTCTCGCGGTGCTTATCTAGCGGCCGCCAATCGCGGTCGCTTTGTGGTGGAGAACTTCCAGCAGACACCGGCTGTTCCAGATGGTCTCGCCGTGATGGCCCAGGGTTACCAGATGTTGGGCATGCAGGAGCTGGCGGATCATGCGGTCGAGGTCTTGGCTGCCAACTATCCCGAGCACCCGTCACTCAATCAATCTGGCGAGTTCGATTTTGACAAGCGACTTGTGGGCAGTAGCGATTCGTTTCTCGGTAAGATCACCTTTGGTTTGATCGAGCGCCTGCAGCCTCCAGCCTTTGATTCTCGCGTTATCTACAACCGTTCCGTGCGGGAAGCCGAGCTCATTGAGACCAATGAGGATAAGAAAGAAGAACCACGCTCGATTTGGAACCGTATTTCCTTTGGTCTAGTCGACTAATTTATCCACCGTCCAAAGGGTTGTTTCTGAGCTTATGAACAAGGCAGCTATTGTCCAAGAAATGCGGGTTATCCCAGAGATTGACCCGCAGTTTGAAATCCAACGCAGAATCCAATTTATCAAAGGTCAGCTCACAGCAGCTGGCTGCAAGACTCTGGTTCTGGGTATTAGCGGTGGCGTTGACTCCTCAACCTGCGGCCGTCTCGCACAACTCTCCATAGAACAACTGAACAGGGAACAGAGCTGTGATGACTATCAGTTCGTTGCTGTGCGCCTTCCCTATGGCGTGCAGATGGATGAGGACGATGCCCAAGTGGCACTGAGTTTTATCCAGCCCAGTAAAAGCCTAACCGTCAATATCAAAAGTGGTGCCGACGCGATCCATGACAGTGTCTGTAACACGCTGGCCGAGAATGGATTGCATCCGCAGAATGAGGACGTCACCGACTTTGCCAAAGGCAATCTCAAAGCGCGCGCACGGATGGCCTCACAGTATGAGATCGCCGGTATTCTTGGGGGTTTGGTACTGGGCACAGATCACTCGGCAGAAAACATTACTGGCTTCTATACTAAATTCGGTGATGGCGCCTGTGATCTTGCACCCCTGTTTGGACTGAGCAAGCGTCAGGTGCGCATGTTGGCCAAAACTCTGGGTGCGCCGGACTCTCTGGTGATTAAGACACCTACTGCGGATCTGGAATGTCTGATGCCTCAGAAAGCCGATGAGCAGGTTCTCGGACTCAGCTATGATGAAATTGATAATTTTCTAGAAGGTAAAGCAGTCTCTCAGGAAGCCGAGGATCGGCTGATTGCAATTTACAATAAGACTCAACATAAGCGTTTGGCCATAGCGACAATCTACGACTGATCAAAGCTGGTTGAGGCAACTCCAATTTGGATGGAGATCTCAGTATGCAGGAAGCACCGCCGCACAATCAGGCACAGTCTAGATTACTTAAGCTCTATTGCAGCTACCGGCTATTTCTCTCAGCCCTGCTGCTGTGGCTGGGCCACTTAGACTCCTCGCCCATCTACTACGACCACAGTGACAGCGGCCTCTTCTCGACAACCGCTGCCGCCTATTTCACAGCCAGCCTGCTCAACATCCCACTGTTTCAGCTATTGCGCTGGAGGCCTAGCGAAACCGCGCTATTCGCTATTTTGTTGGTGGATGTGGTGGCAATTAATTTAATGCTCTACAGCTCCGGCGGTATGGCCGGATCCATGGGCTATTTACTGATGGTGACCGTAGCCGCATCTGGCACTTTCCTGAGCACCAGGCTGGCTCTATCCATAGCTGGGATTGCCAGCTTTATTCCGGTCTCCATAGCCATGTCGGAATTTCTTCTCAGCGACGGTGGGCAGACTGAGGTAGTGGGCAGTGGTGTCTTTGGCATTCTGCTATTCGCCACTGCAGTTATCTTTATCTATTTGACCAAACGTTTGACTCTGGTGCAGGAGTTAGCCGAAAGTGAATCCCGAGCGGCAACGCGGTTACAGCATATAAACGACCTGGTTTTTAATAAGATGCTCACTGGAATTATTGTCTTTGACAGTGATTTTCGTATTGAGCAACTCAATGAACGGGCCTCTCTTTTACTGGGTCCAAGTGATAACCAAAAGTTGCTCGCCCGCCATGATGCTCTGGATCAGGTGGCCGAACTGCTGCCCTATTATCATAACTGGAAGGCCAATCCCCAGCGGCAGCTGCCAACCTTCCTGTGTAAAAATTCCGATATTCCGCTGCAGATTAGCTTTAGTGAAATTCACAGCAACAGTGTTGTTGACACGATTTTATTTATCGAAGATGCACGCACCCTTTCGCAACATGCTCAGCAGCTCAAGAACAGCTCTCTGGGCGCGCTGACCTCAAGCATTGCCCATGAGATCCGCAATCCCCTGGGCGCTATCAGCCATGCTGCGCAGTTGCTGCAGGAATCCAACCTAGATCAGGGCGATCAGCAGCTGGTGGATGTAGTGCTGCGTCACAGCAGTAGAATGGACAATTTGGTGCGGGATATTCTGCAACTGTCACGCCAACAGGCGCCGCAGATCAGCGTCATCAACATTTACGCCAACTGCATTCTGAGCAAAACCCAGGTGGAAGAGAGCAATCTGTTTAATAATCCCCAAATCGAAATCGACAATTCCGCCCGTGCTGTCAATGTGCCATTCGATAGCGGCCAACTGCAACAGGTACTGGTCAATTTGATCAGCAATGGGTTGCGCCACTCTGAGAAAAAAATCGGCATTCCCTGGGTGACTATTAGGTTTGACTACCAGACCGATATGAATCTGGCGATGTTAAAAATTTACGATCGCGGTGAAGGCGTATCAGCCGCCAATAAAAATAAAATTTTTGAACCCTTTTTCACTACTGAGAAACAGGGTGTAGGGCTGGGCCTCTATATAGCCAGGGAACTTTGTGAAATCAACTTCGCTACACTAAGCTATGTGTATAAAAGCTCATCAGAAGGCTATTTTAAAATAGTTTTTTCTGATCCGGCCAAGCTACTGCCAAGGAATGCAGAAAATGAACAAGACCGTTCTGATCATTGATGATGAACTGGATTTACGGGAACTACTCAAGCTGACATTGGCAAAAATGCATATTTCTGCAATCGCGGTTGAAACCGTTAGCCAAGCCAAAGCCGAACTCAAACAACAGCCCTTTGATCTCTGTCTAACCGATATGCGCCTGCCCGATGGCAGTGGTCTGGATCTGGTCGCCTATGTGCAGAAGCACCACCCACAGTTACCGATCGCGGTTTTAACCGCCTATGGCAATGTGGAACTGGCGGTTGAGGCGCTAAAGTTAGGAGCCTTTGACTTTCTCTCCAAACCGGTCAACTTGACGCGCTTGCGCAGCCTGATTAGCAACGCCTTATCACTACCTGACGCCGCCCATATAGACAGCATGATCGACGAACCTCTGCTGCTCGGCGAATCACAGCATATGCGAAATATTCGTCAGCAAATCACCAAGGTAGCACGCAGTCAGGCGCCTATGTATATCAGTGGTGAATCGGGCACCGGCAAAGAGTTGGCCGCCCGCTCTATCCACCGGCAGAGCCCCCGAGCTAAGAACCTATTCGCCCCAGTGAACTGCGGTGCGATTCCGAGCAATTTAATGGAGTCGGAGTTTTTTGGTCATCTGAAAGGCAGCTTCACCGGCGCCGTTGAAGACAAAATGGGACTTTTCCAAGCGGCGTCTGGCGGTACTTTATTTCTCGATGAGGTGGCTGATCTTCCTCTGGATATGCAGGTTAAATTACTCCGTGCGATTCAGGAAAAACGGGTTCGGCCGGTGGGCTCTGAAAGCGAAGTAGAGGTGGATGTGCGACTGATTAGCGCCACCCATAAAAATCTCCAGGATGCGGTGATGGAGGGGACCTTTCGCAGCGATCTGTTCTATCGACTCAATGTAATAGATATTCATATGCCCAGCCTGCGACAGCGGCCTGAAGATATAGCACTTCTTACCGAAGAATTTCTCAAACATCTGCGCAGCAATGGCAAAGTGGTCAAACTGTCCAAGTCGGCTCTGGATGCACTGCGCTGTTACAACTTTCCCGGCAATGTCCGCGAGCTGGAAAACATTCTTGAGCGGGCGGCTACTCTCTGCGAAAACAACCGTATTGAGGTCTCAGACCTGAAGCTCAATAGCGGCAATCAAGATCAGAGTACTCCCCTTCGAACTGAACGACAGCCAGCACAGATTGACTCATTGGATGATCATCTCGAGGAGATAGAAAAAGAAATTTTACTCGACACCTTGGAGCGTTCACGCTGGAACAAAACCGCTGCCGCGAAAAAGCTCGGCATCAGTTTTCGCTCCATACGTTACCGTCTACAAAAGCTCGGGCTAGATGATTAACTAGGCCCAATATATGGGGGCTACTTGTCCTGCTTGCTGTACCACCATACTCTGCGTCGAACGCCCAATGGATCACCTTCGGTATCCTCGGCATGAAACCCAAACATCACTCCGCTAACTGCTTTCTCTTCTGTTGTACAGTTGCCATTAGCATCGCAAGTGGGCTCTTCCACTATCACTGTAAAGCCCACTGGAGGCGGTAAGAAACCACCACCTTCGACGGTGACGTAGTTTTTCTCTCCAGGCGCTCTACCCGAGACAGAGAAGGGATTGATCTTATAGATCCGCGCTTCACCCAAGTCGGTGCAAGCATCATTTTGCCCGGCAATATTGGTGGCAAAAGTGGCCACCTTATTGGTGGTCAGAGCTGGAGTCACAACTTTCTCACCGCTTTCTAAAGTTAGATACCAGCCCTTTAAAAATTTACTATTGCTGGCGATGTTGGTATCGGGATCAAAGGTCTCAGTGTTACCCGAAACTTCTGTAGTGGCCGCTGCCAAATCATTCTCGGTCAATGTTACTGTCGAGGTTGAAACACTGGTTTGGTCATAGTCGCGGTAGAAAATCATATAATTTTGCACTGAGGTATCCACCGGCTTTTCCCGATTCCCTGAGCCAATAATAATCATGTCGTAATTGCCATCTGGACTCTCAACAACATCGGGAGTATTTAAAAAGCGCTGGGGTGAGGTTGAAAATTTAAACAGCCGCGTGGCTTTCCAATCACCCACCGAGGAGCTGCCTATATCAAGGCGCCAGAGCTGTCCTCCAGTATCACCAAAATAGACCCTATCAGAGTAGCCGTTGCCATCCCGATCAACCACCGCCAGGTCCGATGGCACGCTAAATGTCATTTTGCTTTCACTGAGTACTGTGCCCGCGGGGCTAGACACTGAGCCCGAGGTAACCTGCCAAATATCCTCACCGGTTAGAGCATCGATAACAATCACACCGCGACCTTGGGTACGGGTTGCTGAGATCCCATCATCTACGTCGGGGTCATAGCCGAGACCCATCATCAAGACAATTTTGTCCTGGGTGCCCACCTTTAGTTTGGTCACAGTCGGCTTTGACCAGGTCTGTCCCAGTTCACTGTAGCCATTGTCGGCACTACTCTTGCGCCATTTGATCAGCGGCGCCTCGGGGTCGGTCACATCCAGGGCATAGAGCAAATCTCCACCGCGACGGGCGGTAAGATAGATAATGGCGCTGCTCACTTCGTCGTTGCTGTCGTAGACTACATAGCTGCCTACGGAGCCATCAAAAAAGTAGGGTTTGTCATCGAAGCCTCCAGTCAAGGTGGTGTTGTCATAGAGTTCTTTAAGTTGCGGGAAATGCTCAGGGGCGGTAAATGCCCAGACTTCCTCACCATCTTTCGAGCTGGCGTCTGCGGTCTTTTCAATAACGCCGCCCTTCACTCCGTGGAACATGCCATCGTTAGATCCGTAGAACACATAGGGCCCTTTCGCGCCACCGTAGTTAATCACCACTGGCTGTGAATGAATCACATCGCCGTGAACATTGGGGCGAATATCGGTTATGTCCGAAGGGTCATCATTATCCGCATCTTCAAGATCGATGCCTTTTGACCAGTTGATAATATTATTCATTTCGGCGCTATCAGCGGCATCAAAATCGCTGAAGTTAAGGTTGCTGTTGGAGGTTGTAAAGTTTTCCAAACTACTGCAGCTTCCAGTACAGGTATAGACAGTGCGACCGGTGCCGACATACTCACGCAATCCCTGAGCCACGCCGCCGCGCTCCACTTCTTTGCCGTCGGGATTGTCGCTGACGCTGGTAGTCTCAGAACCACGATTAACCGAGAGTGTGGGTATATTGGTCCAGTAAGTGCTGGAGGCAGTCCAAAAACTCCGCGCCAGAGTTTCAATAAAGCCAGTGCCAGTGTCTTCCGCCGCCGCTCCTTCTGCATCTATCAGTATTGGCTTGCCGGTAATCGCGTCGAGACCAATTTGATAGAGCTTGAGATTGCCGGCCCAGCGTGGCTCCTGTGAGGGTCGAAAGATGCCCATATAAATCTGGTTTTCATTGGTGCCCTTTATATTGACTGACACAGGCAAACTCACCGCAGCAAAGACACTGTTTTTCTCGAGGATATCATCGACCACATTATTTAGCTGCGCAACCAGGGCATCTGCGTCTGAAGCAACCAAATAGTCGCCGCCACCTTCCCCTTCTGATGCGTTGTACATCAGCGCATGTTTTGAGGCATCGGGCTTAGTCAGACCGAACTGTCTATAGTTCGCCGCATCGGTACTGGGATCATACTGTTTGCCGCTGGAATTGAGTGCCTCAAAAACATCCACAGCGTAGATCGAGACATTCTGCTTACCATCGACGTTATCGTTAATATCATTGGTGTTTAAAAAACGTGCATATTCGTCTAACCAATTGGCTTCTTCACCAGTATGAAACCCGGTAGATAATGGATCACCGGCAAAGACGCCACCCAGCGCGTCGAGTTTGGATTCGGCGAGATTATTCTCACCGCTATCTGGACCACCATTAGAAATAAATAACATATAGTTATTGGCGCAGGCCTGATCGTCGATTGGACTAATATAGTTACTGCCATTAAAGGCACTGGGGTCGAAGCCATCGACATTTGACGAGGATTGCACACCATCCTGTTGGCCCGCCTGAAAAGGCTTGCCGGCAAACCACAGATAGGCCTCATTAAAGGCTAGGGCCATGGGTGAATTATTGGTTTTGGGCAAATTTTCCGAGCCGTAAAATAGGCTTTCATCGAAGCCGGTTGCGCCCCATTCCATACTCAGTTGAGCGAGGCAGGCTGCTTCATTGGCTGCGGCACCACTGCCCTTAAATGCATCTTTATTGCAGTAAAGCTTTGCCTTAATTGCATTGATATCCGTGTCACTTGAGGATTCAATTTTGAGAAAAGCCTGGATGGGTTTACCGCCTTTTGGCGAGTTACCGCTGGAATAAACCAATATACCCAGATTGATTCCTAAAAAGTCGGGATTATCAACAAAGCGTTGTTTGAGGCTGTCGAGAAATTTAAACAGCGCTTCATGCATAATTTGCTGTTTTGTCACACCATTAGAGTTGCTATTCCAATTAGCGGAATTATCCAAAACAAACAGCACATTAGGCGCAGCAACGTTGGTTGAATTGGTGCGAAAAATATCTATATCTGCAGCGGAAGACCAGAGTGACAAGAGCAGAATCAATCCTGCTACGGGTCCCCGCAATAACAGCTTGGGATAGGATATAGGTGTTTGCTTCATGGTGTAGCCTCCTGGCTTATCAGGCGGGGCAATAGCCTTCCAGATACCTGAATTTGAATCCTTCAATAATATTTGATGACGCCCCTGAGACATTATCAGTAACGCTTACATCGGCCTCCCAGTAATACTCTGGATGACAGGGTGCGGAGCTACTCTCCAGCAGTGAACAACCGGCAGGTGTGGCCTGCAACAGACATTGCAGGCTATTGATGGTGACCGCCATACCGTTGGAGACGTTAGTGGGGAATGAGAGTGTGAAATCACCATTGCCATCCAAATAACTACTGTTATTAGTGTAATAGTCGAGATCACTGAGCAGATAATTAATTGAGTTCTGGGCCACTTGGCTGGCTTCCTGCTGGCGCTGCTGGCTCTGCACAAGCTGCAGACCAATATTGGTCGAGGTGATGGTGGAGACGCCGAGACCGGTCATCACTAACAGCATCATTAGCGCCACAATCAAAACAGCGCCCCGCTGCCGCCCTGCCCCGAAAGAGGCAACTCCCATTAAAGGCTGCTTATTCATACGCCGGCCCTCTTAATGCTGACATTGGTAAGTCGTGCAACGCCGCTAAATAAGCGGCGTTTTTTACTGTCGCTAAAAGTAAGACCCGCCTTGTCGGCATAGGAATAGGTTTTGCCGTCAGCCAGACCCGGGGCATTGCTGGTGCTACTGAGCAGCAAGAAAACTTTTACTGACACAACGTCTTCCCACTCTGCCGCTGAGGCGGGTAACTCAACAAAGGCGGCGTTGCCGCCATCTGCATTGGCAACCCCATCACCCGAGCGGTCGATGCCATAGACCAGCTGAAAATCGTCCACCCCCTCCACAAGGGGCTCAAGAGTGTAGCTGCCGTTAATCAGACTTAAGCGGTTAAATACATTGTCAGTGCCAATAAAGTAAATATCCTGGTGGTACTCACGAATGGCGGCAACTGTGGCGTTATCTTTTTCCTTCAGATTAAAGCTCGTGTTGTTGGCACCAACATCAAGCACCGCAGCAGTTACTGTCTCCTGCAAGTAGTGCTGATTGGCATCTAGGCCGGTAGTGCTATTAACCGAAGTGGTATCCGCACGGCGAATTAACAGGGCATCCGAGCCGGTCAGTAAAACATCGCCGTTGCAGGTTGTGGTGCCGGCGGCAACCCCATCTAAACCGAACACTGGGTAGTTCATGCCATTGCGCAGGCTGGCCGCGGATAATCCTGTGCAGGGATCGGGCTGTGCCGTCACTGTGTCGTCAATATAGCTTTCCAGGCGACCATAGAATCCAGCCAGTTGCAGTTCGTTGCTGAGAAGATTGGTCAGGTAACGACCATTTTCGACCATCTCGCTGGTGAGTTCGAGCTCTCTGGCAGTGCGTGAGGAGTTTAGAGTCACATCGAGAATCGCCCATGATAGAACTATACCCAGAGCCACTGCGATCAGTAGTTCGACTATGGAAAATCCCGACTGCTGCTTGCTGGATCTGGAGGCATAGTAAGTGGCGGATTTAGTCATGGTTAGCTGTCCAGAGTCGCGGTGCGCAGCACATAGGTCACTGCTCGGCGCATTTTACTGGTCGAGCCACCGTAGCTTGTGGCACCACAGTTGGTAGTGGTGGGAGCAATGGTCTCAACCAAACCCTGCCACACCACAGACACAGTGTAAGTCTCGTTGACGCTATCATAGACAATACAGCCTCGGGCATTGAGTAGTCCGCCGACGCTGTTGCCATTAATCACTTCACCAGTGCCCTTTAACAGGTCGCTCCATTCATTGACTGCGTCCACCACCTGAGCCTGGGTCTGGGCTGTGCCGTAAGCTGAGCAGGTATAGGATCCGGAAAAACCGGTGCCAACTTCGGTTGTGGCCAATCCATAACAGCCTTGAGCCAAGGGGTTTGAGCGGATCTGATCAACCATATAGTCAACAAGATTTAAGGCATAGACACGCTGATAGATCTCAAGCTGAGATTTTTGCGCACGATTTTGCAGGGATGCATAACCAAGCAGCCCTACGGAGAAAACCAATAGCGTGATCAGTACTTCGATAATGCTAAACCCGCGACTGCTATTCCGCGATCTATGGCATCGAGATCTCGCGCCAAATGGGCTGGTGTTGAATTGATAATTAGTCATACCAGCTAGCATTTTTCTGCCCCAGATGATTGACCGTTAAGGTGTCGCTGCCCGCCTGGGGCGTGCCCGCGATGGGTGCGGCTTGAAGAGTAAAGGTTGGCGGCGAAGCGCTGTTGTCGACTGCACCTATAGTCACTGTGTAATTGTCGCTGACTCTTGCAATTGGCGTGGTGCCAAGAGCTGCCAGCGTGGTGGCGTAGGTGCGGGTATCGAGAATAAACTGATGCTGAAGGCTTGAGACTTCAAGGAGATATTGCTGCGCCACGGCGCGATTATTGCGCACTATGTGCTGCTGATAACTGGGGTAGGCGACTGCTGCCAAAATCGCCACAATGGCGACTACGATCATTAATTCAAGCAGTGAAAATCCCACGGCTTTTGGCTGATTCTGCATGATCCACTTAGCTCCCTGCTAACGTCCTATGTTGCAACTGTAGTGTTCTAAGCCCAAAACAACAGTCCTCGCAGATTAACGGTAATAAATATCAGACTAACGTCGGCTGAAGGGGCTATTAG
>JAFMBU010000171.1 GCA_017858295.1 Porticoccaceae bacterium
GCTCTACATTGCTCTACATTACAAGACGCTGCAGGTGCTTCACATTACAAGACGCCGCAGGCGCTCTAAATTACACGCCGCCGCAGGCGCTTAAGTTTAAATCGCCTGCAACTGCTTGTGCATAATAAGGGCGTCGATATAGTCTCCGGCACGCTGGAAGGCCTGGGGAATTATGCCGATAGTGGAAAATCCATGCTTTTCCCAAAGCCGCACAGCACCTGTATTTGTTGAGACAACAAAATTAAACTGCATCGCCAGAAACCCCTGCCCTATAGCATCTGCTTGAGAGTGCTCACACATCATGGACGCGATCCCTCTGCCCCGGTGAAGCTCATCAACCACATAACCCACATTACATATATGCGCACCCAGTAGCGGCTGATTCGGCTTGATGTAATATGAACCCAGAACGCAGTCATTTTCATCTACAGCGACAAAGGTTGCAGAGACCTTATGGACCCAGAGTTCAAGGGCTTGAGTTTCAGTGATATCGGCCCAGGAGTAAGTTTCACCAGCGTGAAAAATGGGCTCAATGATGGCCCACACAGCGGGCCAATCAGAAGGTTTAAAGGGTCGAATTGTAATCATTGCATTCCATTTATTAAGCGGCGCTTCAGCTCCCACTAAGTAACGCCACGGGCGCATTTAATGACAAACCGCCGCGGGCTCTTGCTAATAGACGCTGCGGGCGCTTACTAATAGCGGCTGCGGGCGCTTACTAAATAGAGGCTCAGGGCGTTTAGCCAGTAATTGGCAGCAGGGTAATTTCTACCCGTCGGTTGAGCTGCTTGCCCGCTGCACTATGATTGTCGGCAATTGGCTGTCTCTCACCAAAGCCTAAGGTCTCCAGTCTAACAGGCAAGATTGATTGGGACACCAAATAACCGGAAACCGATTGCGCGCGGCGCTCGGATAAATCCTCATTAAAAGCTGCAGCGCCATCACTGTCGGTGTGTCCGGCCACCACGACCAATGTTTTGTCATACTCCTTTAACACCAAGGCAACGGAATTCAGTACCGAATAAAAGCTGGCGTTGATATCGGCGCTATTAGTGGCAAAGGTAATATTGCCCGGCATAATCAGATTGATATTGTCGCCAACCCGCTCGACGCTAACCCCAGAGCCGCGCAGCTGTTGACGCAACTTGGCCTCTTGGGCATCCATGTAATAACCAATACCGCCTCCAATTGCCGCGCCACCGCCAGCGGCAGCCAAGATGCGTTTGTTGCGCTTGCGGCTGTCTTCATCCTTATTGTCGAGATAGGCGACCACAGCGCCGACGCCGGCACCTATACTGGCCCCAATCGCCGTGTTGGTGGTTTTTTGCTCGCCGGTGTAGGGATCGAAGGTGGTGCAGGATGTTAGTGAGACAAGGGCGACAAGTGAAAAAAGGCTGACGAGGGATGTTTTCATGGTTACTCCTTTAACTATTCTGGGCGTCATTGCCCTAAAAAATACTGACTGGCTCGATTATAGACAATCGATGATTAGCTGCATCTGCTAATCCTGAATTAGGTGACACGGGTAATATTTTTACCGCGCCAGATAAACTCAATAGGGAATAAATTTTGTTTAGCTTTATCAAAGTCCTGCCACAGCTGCTGGTAGGTCAAGCCGTTCTGAGGATGCACTGTAGTGGGGGCAATCTCAGCCAAAGGTTGCAGTACAAAGGCATTTTTCAGTATTTCATCCCGCGGTATGGCAATCCCATCAATAACACCTACACGGTCATCGACGGTTAAAATATCGATGTCCAAGCTCCGCGCACCGAACTTAGGCGCACTGCGATCACGACCCTGCCGATCTTCAATTGTCTTAAGTATTTTCGACAGTTCGCCAACCCCAAGGTCAGAGTGAATACCCACAACCAGGTTGTAAAAACTGTCGCCATCAAAACCTACCGCCTCGCTCTCATAGACAGAGGAGATGATTAGTTCACCAAAGGTATCGGCCAGTGCATCCATCGCCGCCTCAATATTACGCTGGGCTTCAACGTTGCTACCTAGACTAAGGTAGATCAGTGCCACTAGGGCTTCACTCCTCTTTCAATTAAGATTCCTACGTCTTGAGAACCTCTCAGGGCACCTGGTTTGCTTACGCGCAATCGCAACCAGGGCACGGAGAACTCACTTCTGACTATACCGGCGACTTCTTCAGCCATACGCTCGACTAGTAAGAACTCGCTCTCTTCAATAAACTTAATCAACCGCTTGGCGATTGACTTGTAGTTAAGGGCATATTGGATGTCATCGGTCTCAGCAGCGCGACGAATATCATGGGCCATTTCCAAGTCCAGACTAACAGTTTGCTTGACCTCGCGCTCCCAGTCATAGATCCCAATAATGGTTTCGATACGCAGGTCTCTTATGTAAACAATATCCATCAAACAGCTTCCTGTAACCCAGTCAATTTATCCAGTGGCCATCGCGGTGTCGCCGCAATCACCAATTCATTTTTTTCGCCTGCCAACAGACGCTGACAGCCGGCATAGGCGATCATTGCCCCATTGTCGGTACAAAACTCATGGCGAGCATAAAACACCTCAGCGCCCTCTTTAGCAAGAGCCACCTCGAGTTTTTCACGCAATCTGGCGTTAGCGGATACGCCGCCGGCGATCACCAGTCGTTTCATACCAACCTGCTGCATGGCGCGGCGACATTTAATTACCAAGGTATCTACCACCGCTTCCTGAAAGCCAGCACAGATATCCAGCATGCACTGCTCATCCGGGAGTACATCGTCACCACGATTCTTTTCAATTAGATTGCGGGTGAAGGTTTTTAAACCGGAAAAGCTAAATTCCAGCCCTGGGCGGTCAGTCATAGGTCGTGGAAAACTAAAGCGGTCGATATTGCCGCGATCAGCCATAGCGGCCAAACGCGGGCCACCGGGATAATCCAAATCCAAGAGTTTGGCGGTCTTATCAAAGGCTTCACCGGCAGCATCATCAATCGATTCACCGAGCAGTTCATAGTTTCCGATTTCGGTCACCGAGACCAGCTGGGTATGGCCACCAGAAACTAGCAGTGCAACAAAGGGAAAGGCTGGAGGATGATCTTCAAGCATTGGCGCCAACAGATGCCCTTCCATATGGTGAACGCCCAACACCGGTATACCCAGGGTGTAACCCAGGGCGGTTGCCGCGGCTCCACCGACCATTAAGGCTCCCATCAGTCCGGGGCCAGCGGTGTAGGCAATACCATCGAGGTCGGCAGTGGTGACATCAGCTGAGGCCAAGACCTGCTCTAACATGGGCAATATTTTGCGCACATGATCCCTTGAGGCCAGCTCAGGGACAACACCGCCATACTGAGCATGGAGTTTTACTTGAGAATAGAGGTTGTGGGCCAACAGGCCGCGTTCACTGTCATAGACAGCGACACCGGTTTCATCACAGGAGGTTTCCACACCGAGAACGAGCATTTAGAGGGCCTTTCAACATTGTTTAAAGTATCGCCAACGCTGGACAAACGTCGACTTAGGACGTAACTGTAAACCCTCTGCAGGGCTGTGTGAACCTGTAGTTTGCTGTCTCGCAAGTACAGCTAAAAAGTCGCTAAAAAGCTTTGCATCAAAACTGGGAAGTGTATAGACTACGCGCCCTTAAAGGGTCAGCTAACAAAGTTGGTTAGCGACAGATCACTGTACACAAGTGTTTACCACAGGATTATATATAGATGCCAAGCGTTCGACTTAAAGAAAACGAGCCCTTTGACGTAGCATTACGTCGTTTCAAACGTTCATGCGAAAAAGCCGGAATTCTGGCTAAAGTTCGCAGTTGCGAGTTCTACGAGAAGCCTACGTGGGAACGCAAGCGTAAAGCAGCAGCAGCTGTAAAGCGCAACCAGAAAAAAGTATCTCGCGAATCACGCAAGTTTACTCGACTCTATTAAGCACTGCCCTACAACCCAGAGCAGTACCATAGAGAGTCAATGCAAAGAGCGCCCAACCGGCGCTTTTTGTGTTTCTGGAATTCGCTAATACCACCCTCAGGAGAATTCATATGTCCATGAAAACGACGCTTAAAGATGCCATGAAAGAGGCAATGCGAGCCAAAGACAAA
>JAFMBU010000172.1 GCA_017858295.1 Porticoccaceae bacterium
GTTATATCAATGATAAGCCGAAGCCATTGGCGCTGTACTTTTTCGGTCGCGACAAGGCTGCAATCAATAAGGTTATGGAGGAAACCAGTGCCGGTGATACCTGCATTAACCAGGTGGTGATGCACTTTGTGCATCCCAACTTACCCTTTGGTGGTGTCAATAATAGTGGTATTGGCAAGTCTGGCGGCGAGTGGGGCTATAAGGCATTTTCCCATGAGCGCAGCGTGTTGCAGGACAAGTGGGCCAGTGGTCATATGATGCACCCTCCCTACACGCCGAAGGTGCGCAAGCTGATCAAGACTATTACTGGTTTGGTAAGCCGTTAAACACCAGGTGCTGGCTATTTAATCGCCACCAGTGAAGCAAAGTTAAAACATTGAAACCAAGGGCTTGCGGAGTTAAATCCGCAGGCCTTTATTCTATGTATATGAGTCTCAAGGGTTTCTGGAAGCAGAAAGTTTTCCAGGGAATCGCGCTTTTGACTGATTTCCAAATCACTGTAACCCTGTGCACTTTTAAACTGATGGTGCAGTTCCGAAAGCAGTTGGTTTAAGGATTCTGGTTCAAATAATAGCTTCTCAGAAATCACCAGACAGCCGCCGGGATTTAGTCCGGCATAGATTTTTTCCAATAGCGCCTGGCGCTTTTCAATGGCAATAAACTGCAGGGTGAAATTCATTACCACCAGGGAGGCATTGCTGATCTCAATATCACAGATATCCGCCTCCACTAGCTCGATTACGGCTGTGGACGGTGTCTTTTCTAACACTGATTTACAGCGCGATAGCATTGCTGCGGAGTTATCCACTGCGACTATGCTGACACCTGGCTGCTTAACCTGCTGAGCAATTGCCAGAGACGAGGCTCCCAGTGAGCAACCCAGGTCGTAACAGTTGCTTCCCGGCTGCACATAGCGCGCTGCCAGCTCACCGCAGAGATTAATAATTGTCTGATAGCCTGGCACTGAGCGCTGAATCATATCCGGAAATACATCCACCACCGCTTGGTCAAAAGTGAAGCGGGGAACATCGCCCAGCGGGCTGGCGAACAGATTGTCTTGTTTCGATTTGTCGTTCATAGGATTTAAACTAAAATAATATCCAAGCCAGTTTTAGCCGCCAGATCCGTATTGGTAATCACTGCAGTCTGGGCTAACTCAGGGCGCAGATATTGAGCTGCAACACGCTTTAGATCTGCATCGGTCACTGCCAGTACACGATTGCGAAATTCACTGATTGAGGCTTTGCTGCGACCATTGAGCTCGCCGTGAAAGGCCTGCATGGCTTCGCCGGCTGGAGAGGCGGGTTTATCCATGCCGCCGATCACGCCCAAAATAGCTTCTTCTACGCTATCCGCGCCCAGCGGTTTGTCCAGTAGCCACTTAATCGAGTCGTCGAAGTCGGCCAAGGTGCCGTCGATACGTGGATCGCGATAGGAGTAAAAGCGGAATGCGCCAGACTGGTTATCCTGAGATGCGCCACCACCGTAGGCACCGCCCTGCTCGCGAATGGTGCGGTGCAGATAGCCATTGCGCAATACGCCACCGAGCACTGTGAGGGCCGCTGAATCCGCATGGCTCGAAGGCACTGTGGCATAGGCCTTGGCGCAGAAGCTCACCTGAGTATTGGCAGTCCAGCAGTGATTCACTGGCTGCAAGTTGGGTTGGTAGTCAATCAGATTACTGGCTAGGGCCGCAATCTGTTGATCGCCACCAAAGGTGCTGTAAATACTCTGTTTAAAGCCCTCCAGTCGATGCTCTTCGGCCACCAGCAAATACTCTCGTGGCTGTCCCAGTACCAGCTGGTGAATCTCTTCCAGCTGGGCCGCCAGAGACTCTAGTCCGGCTTGTGTTTCAAGACTCTGATCCAGTACTTTAATCTGTGCCAGTCCGCTCATACCGCCCCAGCGCTGGTTTAAATAGGCATTGGCGGAGAGGCCGCTGGCGGCTGCGGTCATGGCTAGAACATGGCCGTTGCCAACGATGGAGGATTCTCGGTGAGTGCGAATTTGTGACACCAGCTCCCGCAGTCGCGAGAGCTCATTAAAGCGGGTGTTTTGCATAGACTCATGCATCAGGTCGCTCATAGCGCTTTGATTGCGCGCCAGACCTTTAGCGGAGAAACTAATATTGCCGTGGAGCTGATTCAAGTTGTCTTTGTCACTGCGCACTGAGGCCGAGGCGGAATAGGCGCCCACCACACTGGAGTGCCACAGTTGAGTGGCCTGGTAGTCTCTGTCGCCAACACCCATCTCGGTGACGCAGGTGCTGTAGAGCGGCAGCAGATCCATTTGTTGTTGGGTCAGGGCGGGCATCGGCATAATGATCTGCTGATAGGCGAGACCATTGGTGCCGGCGCTGTAGCTGGTTAGGGGCAATGGTGCGCTGTCGGCACTTTCGCTACCTTCGCTACTATGACGCTCCGCATAGGCAATATCCACTGGCACATCTTCAATGCCCACCTTGGGCAGAATATCCAGATTCTCTTCCATTTCCTGACGTTCTTTAAGGGCCGCGGCGCTGTCGACTATGGCCTGTTTTTCGCTGTCGCTGAGGGCAACCTGAATGGCTGCCAGTTGATCTTTCTCCGCCTGGTCTCTGCTATTGGCCAGCTGATGATCGGGCTTCATAACCAAGCGAATGCGGTGTTGATTATTGATCAGCAGGTTCTGGGCCAGCGACTTAATAAACTCTGGGTCTTGAATCTGCTGCTGGAGTTTTTCGAGAACCGGATCCAGATTTAACAGATCCACCGGATCACCGCGATGCGTGGCGCTGGTCAGTGACGTGAGAATCAAGTTGAGACCGTAGGGATAGCCGCCACCGGACACTTCACGCTGGGACAGTTCCAGCTGGTGGAGACTGGCGGCCACCTGTTCCAAGGGCAGTCCTTTGTCAGCAACATCCTGCAGCACATCGAGAATCAGTTTTTCAACCGCATCCGCCTGCTCTGGATTGGAGCCTTCCACACCACAGGCGAAACAGAGCTCTTTCTGGGAGTCTTCAAGACCGCACATGGGCGAGGGAGACGTGCCCAGATCCGTGGTTTCCAAAGCTTTAAGTAGTGGCGAGCCGCTATTGTCTAAAAGCACGCTGGCGAGCAGTCGGGCCTGCATAGTGGCTTCTAAATCTGTGGAGTCGCCCAGCAGCCAGGACATTACAATATGAGTGTGATTCTCTAATGGCTCTTGGTCATCTGCGGCATAGAACTCTTCAAAATACTGCGGTGTGCTGTAACGCTGTTCGTCGGTTACGGCTATATGGCAGTCGAGTTTTTCAAAGCGACTCAGGGCATTGGTTTCGAAGGTCGCCTGATGTTCGGCGGCAGCTATATCACCAAAGGTAATAAATATCGCATTGCTCGGATGATAGTGGGTCTTGTAGAACGCTTTAAATTGGTCGTAGGTCAGATTTGGAATATCCGCTGGCTCGCCGCCACTGTTGTAGTGGTAGGTGCTGGTGGGATAGAGGTGCTTGCTCATGGTCTGCCAGAGGGTCGAGTTGATCGAGCTCATAGCGCCTTTCATTTCATTGAATACAACACCTTTATAGGTCAGCTCGGAGCTGGCGTCGGTTGCATCGGCAAACTCTAGGCGATGGCCTTCCTGGGCAAAATCCAAAGGATCTAGACGGGCAAAAAATACCGAATCCAAATACACGTCGAGCAGATTATTGAAATCTTTTTTGTTCTGGCTGGCAAAGGGATAAGCGGTCCAGTCGGAACTGGTAAAGGCATTCATAAAGGTGTTCAGTGAACGCCGGATCATCATAAAGAAGGGGTCGCGCACTGGATATTTTTCACTGCCACAGAGCGCTGTGTGCTCGAGAATATGGGCCACACCAGTAGAGTCCATAGGCACAGTGCGCAGGGCTACGAGGAATACATTCTCTTTGTTGTCGGCGGCTAGGTGAATATGTTGCGCACCAGTAACCAAGTGGCGATATTCCTGATAGCGGACATTAAGGGACGGTATCTCTTGCTCGCGCAAAAGCTCAAACGCTGGGTGATGGGTCATAGGGGTTTTACTCTGTGGATTGCTCTGTGAGTTGCTGTGTAAAATG
>JAFMBU010000173.1 GCA_017858295.1 Porticoccaceae bacterium
TGGCAATGCAGCTAATGGCGATATTATTGCCAGCGATGATTCCATTGTTCACCGTCAGGCCCAGCAGCTAGCGGCCAGCTTTGGCCCCAAAGGCGACCTGCTAATAAACTCGCAAACGCGCCTCGACCAATTTTTTCTCCACTCCTGGTTTGGCGGCATCAGCTTTATCCTGATTATGTTTCTGCTATTTCAAAGCATCTTCACCTGGGCTGCGCCGATTATGGATGCGGTCGAATCTGTATTGCAGCTCGCTGCTAGCGTGGTTGTTCCGTTGCTACCCGCCGGTGCTGTCAGTGACTTTGTCTCCGACGCCCTGTTTGGTGGCATAGGGGCATTTTTGGTATTTGTACCGCAGATATTTATTCTTACATTGGTTGTGGGCATGCTCGAAGACAGCGGCTATTTGGCCCGCGCCGCAGTGATCTGCCACAAGCCCCTGCGTATATTTGGCCTTACCGGCAAGAGTTTTATCCCCATGCTCTCCAGTGTGGCCTGCGCTATTCCGGGAATTTATGCTGCCCGCACCGTGGATTCACCGCGCAAGCGCTGGCTCACCTATCTGGCTATACCGCTGATGCCCTGCTCTGCTCGACTGCCAGTGTACAGTCTGTTGATCGCTGCCTTTATTCCAGCCACCGGCGTCTTTGGCGGTCTGATTGGCTGGCAGGGATTTGCCATGGTCAGCATCTATATTTTTGGCATTCTCTGCGGTCTCTTGGTCACGGCCCTAGTTTCTCGCAGCAGTGCGGCACTGCAAACTGATCTGCCTTTTGTCCTCGAGATGCCGCCCTACAGACTGCCCTCATGGAAGCCGTTGCTGCGCAATGCCTGGGATCGCAGCAAACACTTTGTCACCAAGGCCGGTAAGGTTATCTTTATGGTCACAGTGGTGATCTGGGTGCTGGGTTATTTCCCTAATCAGGGTGCCGACTTGGGCGAATCCTGGCTTGGCTATATGGGCAAAATCATTGAACCTGCCTTTGCCCCCTTTGGTCTCGACTGGAAATATGGTGTTGCCATACTGACCTCTTTTCTCGCCCGCGAAGTCTTTGTCGGTACCTTGGGAACCTTATTTGGCATCGAAGGTGGTGAGGAAAATGTTATCTCACTGGTAGAGCATATCCAAAATAGCGGTCTGCCAATTGGTGCCGGTTTTGCGCTGTTGGTGTTTTTCTCCATTGCCCTGCAATGTGTCTCGACACTGGCGGTATTGCGTCGTGAGACAGGATCTTGGAGACTGCCAACCCAGCTATTTGTCAGCTACAGCATCTTTGCCTACGGCGCTGCCTGGCTAACCTTTGTCATGGTTCAAAGTATCGCCGGTTAGCCCTGTCGAGTTGTCTCGACAGAGCTAATTTAAGCGCCCAAGGAAGCTGTAGCCCACAATGTCCAATCTAAATATCCAAGCACTACCCTATCAAGCTAGCAGCGAAACCTTGTTTGCCGCTCTTCGCGATCTGCCGGATGCCGTTTGGCTCGACAGCGGCACACCTTATTCAACCCAAGGCCGCTTTGATATTATCTCCGCCTGTCCCGATGGGATTGTCGAGACCCGTGGCGCCATCTCGACCATTGTCGATCAGCATGGCAGTCGCACTAGTGAGCAAGATCCATTCGCTCTTGCCGAGCAGCTGCTTGAGCCTCTGGTGGATAAAACTCTAAGTACTGATTACCCTTTTGTCGGCGGCCTGATTGGTTATTTTAGCTATGATCTCGGCCGCCGCACGATCGACATTCCCGCTACAGCAAAGCAGATAACCCAGCTGCCGGATATGCGTATAGGTCGCTTTCTCTGGGCCTTGGTTGTGGACCATCAGGAGCAGCGCAGCGAACTGGTTTTTCACTCTCAGTGCTCGGATCAATTACGCGAACTCATCAGCATTCGGCTGAGGGATTTAACATCAGCTGAGAGTACCGACAAATTTATCCTAAAACAGAAATTTGCTGCCACTCTTTCAGAGCCTCAATACAAAGAGGCTATTCGCGCAGTTAAACGCTATATAGTGTCGGGAGACTGCTACCAGACCAACTTTACACAGCACTTTTCCGCTCAATTCTCCGGCGATCTCTGGCCCGCTTATTTGGCGTTGCGTCAAGCGGTGGGTTCCCCCTATTCCGCCTTTTGGCAGTGGCGCGACCAGGCGCTGCTCTGCGTTTCACCAGAGCGCTTTATCAGCATCAAGGATCGGCAGGCCGAGACCAAGCCGATCAAGGGCACCATAAAGCGTGGCAGTGATCCAGAGCAGGATCTGCAACATGCCGAGCAACTAATGGCCAGCACCAAAGATCGCGCGGAAAACCTAATGATTGTGGATCTACTGCGCAATGATTTAAGCAGAAACTCTGAGCCCGGCAGCATCCGCGTACCCAAGCTATTTGAATTGGAAAGTTTTGCCAATGTGCATCATCTGGTGAGTACGGTCACAGGTGTGCTAGCTGAGAACTCAACACCATTGGATATGCTTCGAGATAGTTTTCCTGGCGGCTCCATTACCGGGGCGCCAAAAAAGCGTGCCATGGAAATTATTGAGCAGCTGGAGCCAGTGCGGCGCTCTGTGTACTGCGGCAGTATCGGCTATATTAGTGCCAATCAGAATATGGACAGCAATATCGCCATTCGCACTCTCATTGCCGATGGCGATACGTTGCACTGCTGGGGTGGTGGCGGCATAGTGGCGGACTCCGAGGAATCTCAGGAATATCAAGAATCCATCGATAAGATCAAAGCTTTACTAGAAGCACTGGAACGCTTTATCTAGCGGCACTCTCGTTATCAGCTACTTTCGTAAGCCCGAGCCACCTCTTCGGCAATAATCTCAACGCCAGCCTTCACTACGCTATCATCCTGCGCGTAAGAGACGCGAATGCACTCCTGCTGATGACGCCAATCGTCGGTGATTCCAGGGAAAAAATCATGCCCGGGCACCACTAAAACGCCCCGGACCTTGAGCCGCTGGTAGAGTTCTTTACTGGTAATCGGCAAATCTTTAAACCACAGCCATAGGAAGATCGCCCCCTCGGGTCGGTGAATACGATACGGCAGATCACCCAGCGACTCACGGAACCACTGAACTGTCTGATGGGCGCGTTGACGATAAAATGGCGCTATGCGCTGCTGGCTCAGAGTCATTATCTCGCCACTACTGACTAACTCTCGAGCCACCGCTGGGCCCAGATTACCGCAGGCCAAACTGACTATAGTATTGGCTCTGGTATAGGCTTGAATAATTTCTTCACTGGCAACAATGATGCCGGTACGCACCCCGGGCAGGCCCAGTTTCGAAAGACTTAAAACGAGAATGGTATTGCTATTCCAGTGCGCTTTGGCTTGATTAAAAATAATTCCCGGAAACGGCAAGCCGTAGGCACCATCGAGAATAAAGGGAATATCCTGTTCTCGGGCAATGGCATCCAACTGCTCAATCTCGTCATCGGTGAGCACATTACCAGTGGGGTTGGTGGGGCGCGAAACACAGAGTGCGGCGCTCTGCTGATCTATATTCAGCCGTGAGAAATCCACATGGTATTTAAACAGATTGTCGTCGAGGAGCTCGATCTCTGGCCTGGTGGCGGTAAATAGATTATCGCTCAGGCCTATATCCCGATAGCCGATATACTCTGGGGCCAGAGGCAAGTGAATCGAACGCTGGCTACCATCGGCCATCTCGCCGGCAAACATATTGTAAAGTACAAAGAATGCCGACTGACTGCCATTGGACACGGCTATATTGCGCTCCGAGAGATCCCAGCCAAACTGTTGTTTGAGCAAGCCGGCGATCTGCTCCCGGAAATTCCTGTCCCCCTGGGGTGACTGATAGACACCCAACAGAGTATGCAGCTGAGCTGGATCCGCCAGCACAGTTTCCAGGCGCGCTTTAAATATCTGTTCAACTTCTGGGATACGACCGGGGTTGCCGCCCCCCATAAAGATCATCTCGGGATTTTCATTTAGCGCTGTTCCCAGGTCATCCATAAGCTCGACTATGCCCGACGGACCTGAAAACTTTTCACCAAATTTTGACAATTTCACCGAGTGTTTCTCCTTTGCTTTTT
>JAFMBU010000174.1 GCA_017858295.1 Porticoccaceae bacterium
GACTAAAGAGCTTGGCGGTCGGGATAACACTCCTTAACCGGTCATCCTGAGCGCAGCCGAAGGATCTTCCGCTGTATTGCACCCCACCCTGTCATCCTGAGCGCAGCCGAAGGATCTCCTGCCCCATGGCAACCAACTCCATCACCCTGAGCGATATCAAATAAATGTCTACCAACCGATTGCGATAACCCAGCCCCAAAATCCAAGCTTGGTAGCTGACAGAGCAATCAGTTACCATCACCCCCTGTCCCGCAAGCACAACAACTAAAAATCACTAGGGAACTTCCCCATGTCAGTAAAATTTGATCACCAGTTCAGCGCTTCCGCAGACCAACTATGGGCCATAGTCGGAACACCGGACCGAGTTGATTGGGTCCCTGGCGCTGCCAGCTGCACATTTGACGGTGAAGTACGTTCACTGTCTCTGCCAGGTGCAGGTAATATTAAAGAAAGGATATTAAGTCGTGATCCTAAACAGCGGACCATGGAATATTCGTGTTTTGAAACCCCTGCGCCACTGGAGTCGCATCATGCCAGTATGCAGGTGATTGCCAACGCCGATGGCTGCAGACTGATTTGGGAGACCACTGTGACACCAGTGGCATTTGAGTCCTTTATTCGCAACAGTATGGAAGGCTGTCTTGAGAGAATCGGTGAAATACTGAGCAATTAAAACAGATCGCAGGGGATCTGGAGTGTTCTGCAGTTTACTTGAGATCCCTCCACTGCGGTCGGGATGACAAATTTTTGCGGTGGGGATCACAAAGTTTGGCGGTCGAAATGACAAAGCTTGGCGGTGGGGATGACAGAGCTTGGCGGTCGAAATGACAAAGCTTGGCGGTGGGGATGACAAAGCCTGGTGCTCAGGATAACAGAGTGAAACGCGCAAAATGTTAGAGTAAAGAATTGGGCCACCAAAAGCCTGTAGCGCCAGCCTAAGAGGCTAAACTCCGCTCACGCAATTTACCAATCTCATCGCGGACCTGAGCCGCCTCTTCAAACTCTAGATTACGCGCATGCTGATACATTTTTTCATCGAGACGTTTGAGTTCTTTGGCAATATCGCGAATCGGCACTGGAGGCTCATCCAGATCATAGCGCCCAAGACCCTCAGCAACCTTCTTGCCACGCTTGGTTTTACCCTGTCCGGCATAGGCGCCTTCCATAATATCGGCTACCGATTTGGTGATACCTATAGGAGTCAGTCCATGCAATGCATTGTGTTCAATCTGCTTGGCGCGACGACGCTTAGTTTCATCAATCGCCCGACCCATAGAGCCGGTAATCTTATCCGCATAGAGTATGGCTTTGCCGCGCACATGGCGGGCGGAGCGACCAATGGTCTGAATCAGTGACGTGTCGGAGCGCAGAAAGCCTTCTTTGTCAGCATCAAAAATTGCCACCAGAGAAACCTCAGGCATATCCAAGCCCTCTCGCAGCAAGTTGATACCCACCAGCACATCAAATTCCCCAAGGCGCAGATCGCGGATAATTTCTACTCGTTCTACTGTGTCTATATCTGAGTGCAGGTAGCGCACCCTAACGCCGTGCTCGGCAAGATAGTCGGTGAGATCTTCGGCCATGCGCTTGGTCAGCACGGTAATCAAAATACGTTCATTGGCTGCGGCGCAGCGATGAATCTCGGAGAGTACATCGTCTACCTGGTTGAGCGCAGGTCGAACTTCAATCTCGGGATCTAATAATCCCGTGGGTCGCACCACCTGTTCAACAACCTGCCCTTCGTTAGCGGCCTCGTAGCGGCTCGGTGTCGCCGAAACAAATATCATCTGTGGCGCCAAGCCTTCCCACTCATCAAAGCGCAGAGGACGATTGTCGAGGGCTGAGGGCAGTCTAAAGCCGTACTCAACCAAGGTTTCCTTGCGCGAACGATCGCCTTTGTACATACCGCCAATCTGCGGCACGGTAACATGGGATTCGTCAATAATCAGCAGCGCGTCGTCAGGTAGGTAATCAAACAATGTCGGTGGCGGATCCCCAGGTGGTCGGCCGGAGAGATAGCGAGAGTAGTTCTCAATGCCGTTGCAGTAACCCAGCTCGCGCATCATTTCGCTGTCGTAGCGCACCCGCTCACCTAAGCGCTGAGCCTCAACCAGCTTGTCCACTGAGCGCAACTGAGTAAGGCGTTCATCCAGCTCGAGAATAATCTTATCTGCTGCCTCAACCACCGTGTGGCGGGGCGTCACATAGTGTGATTTGGGATAGACGGTATAGCGTGGCACTTTGCGCAGCACTTCACCGGTTAATGGGTCGAAAAGCGTGAGACTTTCCACTTCGTCATCAAACAACTCAATGCGTAGGGCTTCATAGTCCGAGTCAGCCGGATAAACGTCAATGACATCGCCGCGAACTCGGTAAGAGGAGCGGTCGAAATCTATGTCGTTACGCTTGTATTGCAGCTCGGCAAGCCGCCGAAGAATATCTCGCTGATCAATTTTTTCACCGCGGGAGAGATGCAACAGCATCTTCATATAGGCTTTGGGATCACCTAGACCATAGATTGCCGACACAGTGGCAATAACGATTACATCGCGACGCTCCATTAGCGCTTTAGTGGCCGACAGTCGCATCTGCTCGATATGGGAATTTACCGCGGCGTCTTTTTCAATAAAGGTGTCAGAGGAAGGCACATAGGCTTCCGGCTGATAGTAGTCGTAGTAAGAGACGAAATACTCCACCGCATTATTGGGGAAGAAACTTTTAAACTCGCCGTAGAGCTGCGCCGCCAGTGTTTTGTTGTGGGCCATTACGATGGTCGGGCGCTGCACCGCTTCCATGACTTTGGCCACGGTAAAGGTTTTACCGGACCCGGTCACACCCAACAGGGTCTGAGCAGAGAGGCCGTTTTCAAGGCCCTGAACCAGCTTTTTAATCGCCTCGGGCTGATCTCCTGCGGGGGAGTAGTCACTGACCACTGTCAATGGCGGCATGGGTAAAACGTCGGCCATCTTTATTCTGCTCTCGGGGCGCAAGGAGCCCTGCCGTTACTCTGGGTTTTAGTGCAGAGATCAGCGAAATACTCGAGATTCTTGCGTTTTAAGTCATTAATCAATGTATCTATACCCTGTTCTTCAATGGTCTCGCGGAAGGAATGTTTTTTGACCGACACATAGGTAATTCCCTTAAAGCGAATATCGACCGCCTGCCAAGTGCCCTTCTCAGGCTCAGTCTGTTTAATCAGTACGTCTAAAACAATATCTGGTATCAGTGACGACTCCATTAACACCTGAATCCAACCCATTCCGGCCTGCTGATTAATCACCACATCCACTATGCGAAACTGCTGGCCAGAATACTTTCCTAGGCCTTCAAAGGCGTAGCGCTCCATCGTATTGCTCACAGCCTCAACCAGAGCCTGTCGCTGCGCTTCGGTCATTGCCTCAAAATTCTGCCGCCCGACTAGCGCCCTGGCGGTGGAAGACATATCCCAGAGTGGCCGCAATCTAAGGTCAATAAAGTCTTGATAGGCCATGGGGTCATTGAGATAGCGCTGCTTATCTTTCGATAGCTGTACCGAAATCTCACTGAATAGTGGCTCAAACTGTTGTTCGACCAACCTCTGAACGGGCACCTGAGGTTGGGCAAGACCTACCTCAGTTATAAGAAGTAAGGCTGTAATAAATAGACAGCTGGTTATGCGATTAACCTGATACAAATAAATTCCCTTCCACAAACAGCAGACCCTAAGGCTAAGTTGGACAAGATTATACAGCCTATAAGAATTCAAACGCATTGTGAGCACGAAAAATATCTCGGCCAGATACTCAGCTTAGCAAAGGCTTAAATATTCCCCAGAGTGTAGCAAGAGTGCAGCTAGATTGACCCATAACCAGACATTGCCGAGAAGCTGAGAATAGCCCCAATTAAGTACCCAGAAATTGTTGACTCTGCCCGCTATGCCACCTAAAATGCCGGCTTGTCGAAACAGACAATTCCGCCTTAGCTCAGTTGGTAGAGCAAATGACTGTTAATCATTGG
>JAFMBU010000175.1 GCA_017858295.1 Porticoccaceae bacterium
TTTTTATCCATTGAAGTAATAGGAAGTAGTAGATGATTCGCGGAAGTATTGTCGCCATGGTCACGCCCATGCTCAGAGAGACCCAGGGGGTCGATTGGCCAGCATTAAAGCAGCTAGTGGATTGGCACATAGAGCAGGGTACCAACAGCATAGTTGCGGTGGGTACCACTGGTGAATCAGCCACCTTAAGCGTCGCTGAGCACGCCCAGGTTATTCGCGTTATAGTCGAGCAGGCCGCTGGCCGCATACCGATTATTGCCGGTACCGGTGCCAACTCCACCAGCGAAGCAATTGTCTTAACCCAGGCTGCGGCGGACTCAGGTGCCGATGCCTGTCTGCTGGTTACTCCCTATTACAATAAGCCGACTCAGGAAGGTCTCTACCTGCATCACAAGGCCATTGCCGAAGCCGTGGCGATAGACCAGATTTTGTATAACGTCCCCGGCCGCACGGCCTGTGATATGCAGCCTGAAACCGTCAGGCGTCTCAGTGAGATTGAAAATATTGTCGGCATTAAAGAAGCTACCGGCGATCTTGAGCGCGCTGCAGAGCTGATTGCTCAGCGTCCCGCGGGATTTGCCATTTACTCTGGCGACGATGCCACAGCCAGAGAGCTGATCTTATTGGGCGGTGATGGTGATATTTCAGTGACCGCCAATGTTGCGCCAAAATTAATGTCTCAGATGTGCGCGGCAGCTCTCGCTGGAGATGCGACTGCGGCAGCTGATTTAGACAGCAAGCTTGAAGCACTGCATCGGGATTTATTTGTCGAAGCCAATCCAATCCCGGTTAAGTGGGCAGTGTCTGAGCTGGGTTTGCAGGAAAATGTCTTGCGACTGCCAATGACTCCATTGAGTGCCGAACACCATGAAGCGGTTCGAGCTGCAATGGCCAGTGCTGGTGTTGTATAAATGCTGTTTTACCAACACTTTTTAGGTTTGATTTTAGGCTTGATTTCAAGCTGAGTTGAAACTGATTTTTACCAATTTGATGGGTTGCCAATAACGATGAAACGATTGATTAGCGCACTGAATGTAATTGTTATTCTAAGTTTGACTGGCTGTGGCTGGTTAGGCCTGCGTGATCGCAGCGACGACTACTTGCTAGCTGAAGAGACTGCTGTGACTGTGGTGCCCAAGGGCATGGATAAAACTGTGCTGGGGCAGATCTATCCAATACCGAAAATTCCCATGACCAGTGTTGAGTTGGTCGAGTTTGACGTCCCCCGTCCACAACCAGCTTCGGTCAATAACTTTGAGCAGTCAGTTAAAATTCAGAGCCTAGAAGGGCGTCGCTGGGTGCTGATCAATGTACCGCCCAGTGAAATATGGCCGCGAGTGCGCAACGTGCTTAACCGCAGTGGCGTACCTGCTGCACTGGCCGACGGTTCTGAGGGTATTATCGAAACTGTGTGGGTGAAATTTAACTCCGATGAAGAAAATTCTCACCGCTTTCGCTTTCAGATCTCTCCCGGCGTGCAGCTAGACAGTGCCGAAATATCTGCACTGCATAATCAAGCAGTGCGCTCTGCGGAAGATCAGGCCCAGTGGCCAGAGGCTTCAGACGATGATCAACGGGAAAAAGATATGCTCTCACTGCTGGCCAGTGAACTGGCGAGCAGTGCCGATTACGCATCTGTATCCTTGCTTGCCCAGGATATTGGTGGCGAAGCCAAGGTTGAGGTGGTCACTCCTGAGGTTTCGGATCCGTTTATTCTAGCCAAGCTGAGTTTCGACAGAACTTGGGCATCGACCCTTTATTCCGCGGGTCGCGGTGGCTTTGTCATTGTTGACCAAAATCGTTCTGAGGGGCTTATCTACGTCAACTACACCCCTGAGACAAACGAGGAGCCTGGCTTCTTTGCTCGCCTGTTCGGCGGCAGCGACGAGATTCTTAACGTTAACTACCGGATTTTGGTTCAGACCGTCGGCGCCAATGTTGAGATTCGCATTGTCGGTGCTGAAGGGCAGAGCTTAAATAAGGCAGAGACACTGCGTCTGCTCAAGGTTCTGCGTAGCAATTTGTCCTAACAACCTTTTTATTCGGCTCTAGGCAGCAGCGCGCTGGCGCCTAGAGCTTGCAGTACAAGCTCGTGTTTAAGGGTTTGTTTTTAACCGTTCCCCAAAGCTTGCTAGTAAAAGGTTATCAGCTCTATGCGCTTTGCATCTCTCGGCAGTGGTAGCAAAGGTAATTCGACTCTGGTCGAATGGCGCGATACCTGCCTGATGATCGATTGCGGCTTCTCTATCCGCGACACTACTCAAAGACTGGCCAAGCTCGGCAAGACGCCGGAAAATATCGACGCCATTTTGGTCACCCATGAGCACAGTGACCACTGGAAAGGGGTTGTGCCCCTGGCATCAAAGTTTGCCATCGACGTCTATGTTACTGCGGGCTGTCTGCGCAGTAAAAAAGCCAGCGGCAAAGACCACCCGTTCAAAATTATCGACAGTCATCAAGCGTTTCAGATTGGCGATCTGCAGGTGACACCTGTGCCTGTTCCCCATGATGCCCGAGAGCCTGTTCAATTCCTGTTTAACAGCGAACAGCATCAACTGGGCATACTTACCGATGTGGGTTCTCTGACGCCGCATATAGAGTCTGTGTATGCCAAGTGCGATGGTTTGTTGATTGAAGCCAATCACGATCTCGATATGCTCTACGCTGGCAGCTACCCTGAGTTTTTAAAAGATCGGGTGGCTGGTCCCTGGGGACATTTGAATAACCAACAAACGGCCCAGTTGTTGTCGCTTCTCGATCAACAGCGCATGCAACAGTTAGTGATTGGGCATATCAGTGAAAAAAATAACAGTCTGGAAAAAGTGAAGAGGGAAGTTGAGGCGGTGATTCATAGCTGCGACAATTTGCACTATGCCTGCCAGCAACAAGGATTTGACTGGCTGGAGCTAAATTAGCTGGGTTTAGGTGGCGGCTGATTGATTTAGAGTAAAATTAAGGTCATTAATCTAAGGCCACAGCAAGCACATTATTCATTGTTTGATAATATTTTTTAGCTTCGCTAGCGAAAATCAGGCTAGATTATTGATCCCTCTAAAACATTTGTTTATTTTCTGCAATATATTTTTGGCTGTTTATGAAAACTATTTTGGTTTTTTTCCACAGATAGCAACGCTTTCTACAATTTTTCTTACAAAACTCACGTAACCCATTGATTTTTGAGCCTCAAATATCTAACTCATTGATTTATATGGCTATTATTATCTGGTCAAAAAATGATCAATCTAACAGTTAGGCCCACTTATGGGGCCTTTTATAGGGCCAAATAGCATTTCATCCACAAAGTTATCCACAGGTTTTGTGGGTATCTTTTTTGCACCCTAATAGTGCATCGATTCCAGTTGGCAAATTATCTGTCGCACACCGGTGCTGCAATGATTGCATCTTTGAGCAATTCATCAAGGGCTTCCACATCAATGCAGCTCAGTGATGGATTTTCAGAGAGATTGACCTGGCGCAACTCACCGAGAAACAGCAGCGCTTTGATATCTGTGAGCTGGTTACTGCTTAAATTAATCGTTTGCAGTTGTGAGAAAAGCTCAATGCCCGATAAATCAGTGATTCCGGCAAAACTGCAGTTAAGCGAATCGAGCTGCTCAGGCTGAGTAATCTTTGCTTCGGCTAAAGTGATTTTCACACAACTGGCCAGTGCTGGATCAGGTATCTGGTAACCGCTATAAACCGGTTTAGGTGTATAGATCGGTTGCTGATTTAGCGTTACCGCATAGCGATCGCATGCTGCAATTAGCAGCATGGCCAGAATGAGGCCGATGATTTGCCCAGGGCGCGCGGAAAGGGAATGATGGGAAGACATAAAATACTCCGGACAGACCACTTCAGCAGGGCTGTATAGGTTAGTGTTTGACTGCTGCATTATAGGTGCCCGATTGCCTCGCTGTAACGCTATAATCGCTGCAATTATTTAATCCACTGCACAGATCACTAAGACTGAGCTTTTGTACGCTA
>JAFMBU010000176.1 GCA_017858295.1 Porticoccaceae bacterium
CGACCGATTTATCAAGAGACAGCTTCTTACGGCCACTTCGGTCGTGAGTTAGAAAACTTTACCTGGGAAAAAACCGACAAAGTGGCCGACTTAAAAAAAGCTCTCTAAACAGAAAGCCTCGAATTGCCTAAACCCAAATTTAAATATTGCTCAACAGGAAACAACTAATGTCAGACACCAAATTTAGCGATTATAAAATCGCCGATATCTCCCTTGCCGATTGGGGCAAAAAAGAGATTTCTATCGCCGAGTCCGAAATGCCAGCACTGATGGCCCTACGGGAAAAATATCACGCCGAGCAACCACTGGCCGGAGCGCGAATTCTCGGCTGTATCCATATGACCATTCAAACCGCTGTGTTGATCGAAACTCTCGAAGCACTGGGTGCCGAAGTGCGCTGGACCTCCTGCAATATCTTTTCCACTCAGGATCATGCCGCTGCCGCAGTAGCTGCCAATGGCACGCCGGTATTTGCCTGGAAGGGTGAGACTGAGGAAGAGTATGAGTGGTGTTTAGAACAGCAAGTGTTAAAAGATGGCGTGCCCTGGAATGCCAATATGATTCTCGACGACGGCGGTGATCTCACTGGTCTATTGCACCAGAAGTACCCTGAGGTTTTGGACGCAGTGCATGGGGTCACCGAAGAGACCACCACCGGCGTACACCGTCTCTACGAAATGCTTAAGAGCGGCGAATTAAAAATCCCGGCGATCAATGTTAATGACTCTGTGACCAAGTCTAAGTGCGACAACAAGTACGGCTGTCGTCACAGCCTCAATGATGCGATCAAGCGCGGTACAGATCACCTGCTGTCAGGTAAAAAAGCAGTAGTCGTCGGCTACGGCGATGTGGGTAAGGGTTCAGCCCAGTCCCTGCGTCAAGAGGGCATGATTGTTAAGGTCACCGAAGCGGATCCCATCTGTGCCATGCAGGCTTGCCTAGACGGTTTTGAGGTTGTTTCAACTTACAACGAAGGCGATGTCAGCAAAGGCGTCAACGCCGATCTATTGGCCAATACCGACCTACTGGTTACCAGTACCGGTAACTTCAATGTCTGTGGTTCGGACATTCTGTCGGCTCTTAAAAGCGGCTGCGTAGTCTGTAATATCGGTCACTTCGACAATGAAATCGATACTGCATTTATGCGCAAAACTTGGGAGTGGGACGAGATCAAACCTCAGGTACACAAGGTTTATCGCGATCGTGCCAGCAATGATCACCTGCTGTTATTAGCCGAAGGTCGTCTGGTTAATCTGGGCAATGCTACAGGTCACCCGAGCCGAATTATGGATGGCTCTTTTGCCAACCAAGTGCTAGCGCAAATCGATCTGTACAAGAAGCAGTTTGCCGCACAGGACGAGGCTACCAAAGCTCAGATGCTGCGTGTCGAAGTACTGCCCAAGCATCTTGACGAAGAAGTTGCAGGCCATATGGTGCGAGGCTTTGGCGGTGTGGTTACTAAACTGACTCAGGCTCAGGCAGACTATATTAATGTACCTGTTGAAGGTCCATTTAAGGGCGATAGCTACAAGTACTAATCGGCAGTTTGGACTTTAATTGCCATAGAGGAACAATTTAATGAACACAGATACACCAGATCTCAGCTTTGAATTTTTCCCGCCGAAAACCGATCAGGGAAAAATTAAGCTGGCGACGACCCGACAGGAGTTGGGCAAATTCAACCCAGAGTTTTTCTCGGTGACCTATGGTGCAGGCGGCTCAACTCGCGCCACCACTGCGGATCAGGTTGCCGCGATTCAGGCCGACGGCTTTGAGGTGGCTCCGCATATTTCCTTTGGCGGCAACTCTGCAGATGAAGTCTTGGGGCTGCTAAACAGCTACAAAGCCGCTGGCGTCAAACATTTGGTCGCCCTGCGCGGCGACCTGCCCTCGGGCATGGGCGGCGCTGGACAGTTAGTTCACGCCAATCAGTTGGTGGAATTTATTCGTCAACATACGGGTGATCACTTTAGTATTAACGTGGCGGCCTACCCTGAGATCCATCCGGAAGCCGAGAGCTACAGTAAAGATGTTTACTGGCTCGGCGAGAAGTTTAAGGCTGGCGCCGACCGTGCAATTACGCAGTATTTTTACACTGCCGATGCCTACTTTAAGTTTGTCGAAGAGTGCGCCAAAAGCGGGATCGACGAGCCAATTATTCCCGGCATTATGCCTCTGACCAATTATGCTAATCTGATCCGTTTCTCCGATAGCTGCGGCGCGGATATTCCACGTTGGTTGCGCTGGCAATTAAAACAACGCAGCGACAATATGGATGATCTTATTAGCTATGGCATTGATATTGTCAGCGAGCTAAGCCAAAAGTTACTGGATGGTGGCGCGCCAGGATTGCACTTTTACACCATGAACCAATGGCAAGTTACTGGTACTCTGTGTCGCAATCTCGGCTTTTCGGACAATCACTAATTAGTCACCATGCGCATTCCTAGAATATTCACTGATCAGCCACTCAGCAGCGGTGCCAATCTGGCCCTGACCGGCAGCGCCGCAAGGCATCTGGTCTCGGCACTGCGCATGTCTGTGGGTCAGGAGATTACCCTGTTTAATGGTCAGGGTGGCGAGTTTGCCGCAACCTTGATCAGTACAGCCAAGTCTCAGGTGGAGGTGGGTATTGGTGAGCATCGCGACATCGATCGCGAATCGCCCTTAAAAATGCATCTGGCGATTGCCGTATCCCGGGGCGAGCGCATGGACTGGATTGTGCAAAAAGCCACTGAGCTCGGAGTCACTGAAATCACTCCGCTCTTTAGCGAGCGGACTGAAGTGAAGCTCAATGGGGAGCGTCTGGAAAAGAAATTGCGTCACTGGCAGCAGGTTTCAATCAGCGCCTGTGAGCAGTGTCAGCGCAATCGAATTCCGACTATTAATAACGCCCTAACTTTGGATCAATGGTTGAACCAGCCAAACCAAGAGGCGCAACAGCTCAAGCTAGTGCTGCATCATCGCAGCGATAAAACGCTAGCCCAGCATCAGTCACCCAAAAACGTCTGCCTACTAGTAGGACCTGAGGGCGGTCTTAGCGACAATGAAATCAGCCGCGCCATGGATAAGGGCTTTGCCGCTCTGACCCTGGGTCCTCGGGTGCTGCGTACCGAAACCGCACCGCTGGCTGCTATTAGCATTATGCAATCGGTTTGGGGAGATATGGGCTGAAGCGGCTGAGCTCGGCAATCCTGTGTATAGGCTTGAGCGCTCTGCTGCAGGGCGTGGCTCAGGCCGCTATCTTTGGTGATGGCAATCCTGAAAATGGATTTGAAGATCAACGGTTAGTTCCTACTGAAAACCGGCCCAGTGCTATGGCCGCCGTTGGCACCGTTATCTGCGACGGCGGGCTGAGGGGCACAGCCACTCATATTAAGAGCCCATCAATTGATCCCAGCCGGTCTATTATAGTTACGGCGGCACATATCTTGTTTGACGCTAAATCCGGAGAAAAGTACACTTCCTGCAGGTATCTTCCAGAAAATAGGCGATTTAGCACGACTTCATTTGCTGCTATTTCAGCTCACAATTTCGACCCACTAAATGACGATAAAATCGCTCAATCGGAAAACGATATTGTCTTTGTCGCCTTGAACCGGCCCCTGCAACAGCCCGCCCTGCTACTCAGCGAGTCCCGAGCTATAGACAATGGAAATCTATCTTTATTGGGTTATAACAGCAGCCAAAATCAACTCACCGAATCAGCTCACTGCAAGCAATACGCCTCAATTCAATTTGCCAGTGAGAAGCTACTGTTACATGATTGTGACGCCAGAAGTGGCGCTTCGGGAGGACCGTTATTATTGCGCAGTGACGATGATCAGCCAGCAAAGCTGATCGCCGTGCATGGCGGAACTTTACTGATTAATGGGGTAGGTGAAGCTGAAACCCAAAGCGCCAGTCGCGACGGCGCTGTGGCAGACCCTGAGCGCTGGATTAATCAGGCACGCAGAGTGGATCGAGCTGTGCTTGAAC
>JAFMBU010000177.1 GCA_017858295.1 Porticoccaceae bacterium
GACTAATTCAAATTCCGCGAGAGGCATAAATAGGGTTCCCTAAAGAGTTCCGTTTTGATCTTGATCACCGCGCACCGGGATAGCGTGCTGTTATGGCGTTGCATATGGAGAGTCTAGCAGTTGCGACAATCACTGTTAACCGTTAACTGTGCCTACAGCTAAAACTCAATCATCATTTCACGATGGCGATCGATCAGTTCTTCCATCGATTGCAGCCACAGCTGCGCCGACTCCAGAGTCCACTCAACGACTGCAGGACCATCTAAAGAAATCATCGGCAGACGATCCGCATCCATCTCGGCTTTGCGTACCACAGGTAAAAGATAGATATTCTTGTGGGCCTGAAGCAGCTCACTGAGCCACGAGTTGGAGTCGTGCTGCAATGTTTGCAGCTCCACCGCTTCGCCAGGACACTTGCCCTGCAAGGCTAATTGCGCCACCAGAGAATCGCCATCGGTGATCGATTCAACATCTCTTAGCTTGTACCCTTCGGCTATATTGCGGCAGTGCCACAGCCAGGCCTGATGCAGCTGCACAGCTACTGACTGAGCGGTGGCAGCTATCTGATGACTGCTGCTACCAGAGGAACCCTTGATGTCGAGCATGCGCAGCAGTTGCCGGGCAAACACTAGCTTCTGATTAACCGCTGAAATATGGGTCGACATAAGTCCGCCTACTTGCTGCCCTTTTCTGCAGCGACCCATTTGCCGCTGTTGTAAAAAGCGCTCCAACCAGAGGGCTTGCCGTCTTCTTCACTGCGCACATACTGCTCTTTGGTTTTGCGGCTGTAGCGAATAATGGTCTCTAAACCATTGGGGTCTTTAACCGGTGCGGTGAGCAAAAATTGATATTTTTCGTCGATCTGGTCTTTGTAGGGCAACAGTTCCGCGACGCTGGGCGCGCGGGTTTCACGATTCTTGGGAAACTGGCTGGCGGCCAAAAATAGACCTGAGGCGCCGTCGCGAAGCACATAGTGGTCTTCGACTTTTAAGCAGCGCAATTCGGGCATAGAAATGGGATCCACCTTCGGGGGCGCAGCCTGACCATTGCGCAACAACTTGCGGGTATTTTTGCACGGCTCCCCGGGAGCAGTCTCTCCGGTACAGCCAAAGTATTTGCCAAAGCGACCGGTCTTTAACTGCATCTCATTACTGCACTTATCACATTCGAGCACTGGCCCTTCGTAGCCCTTAATCACATATTGCCCAGACTCAAGTTCAAAACCACTGCAGTCTGGGTTGTTGCCACAGACATGTAACTTGAGGGTTTCATTTACCAGGTAGCTATCCATAACCGTATCGCAGATCTTACAGCGATGGCGGTGCATCAACTGCTTAGATTCCGCTTCATCGTCTTCATCTATATTGACAGCTTCGTCGCCAGCGGTGAGATTCAGGGTGTGCTTGCAACGCTCTTTGGGGGGCAGTGCATAACCAGAACAACCGAGGAATACACCAGTGCCAGCAGTTCGAATCATCATTGGACGATCACAGAGCTTGCAGGGAATATCGGTTTCAGTGGGGGCGTTGGGACGCATACCTGCGTCCTCTGCCTTGGCACTTTCCACTTTCTCACTGAAATCACGATAGAAACGATTCAACAGATCTTTCCAGTTCAAGGTGCCCTTGGCAATCTCATCCAAGTGCTCTTCCATGGTGGCAGTAAAGCCATAGTCCATTAAATCGGTAAAGCTTTCCGCTAAACGGTCGGTGACCACATCGCCGATCTTTTCAGCGAACAGGCGCTTGTTTTCAATGCGCACATAGCCGCGATCTTGAATCGTGGAAATAATTGACGCATAGGTAGAGGGACGGCCAATACCGCGCTTCTCCAGTTCTTTCACCAAGGAGGCTTCAGAGAAACGGGCGATGGGCTTGGTAAAGTGCTGTTGTGGCACCAATACCAGCATATTCATCTTGTCGCCCTTTTGCAGGTCCGGCAGTTCACCGTCCTCGTCGCCTTTGCGATTAGCCGGCATTACCGCCAGATAACCATCAAAGCGAGTCACGCGACCTTTTACGGTCATCTCGTAATCGCCGGCGGCAACAGTCACCAGAGTCGAGGTGAACTGAGCGGGAACCATCTGACAGGCGACAAACTGTTGCCAAATCAGTTGGTAGAGTTTCTTCGCATCCACTTCCATGCCATCGAGACTGCCGGGAGAGATATCGATATTCGACGGGCGGATGGCTTCGTGAGCTTCCTGAGCGCCTGACTTGCTGCCATAGATCTTTGGCTCATCCGGCAGATAACGGGCGCCGTGACGAACTTTAATGTATTCGCGACAGGCGGCGATGGCATCTTCACTTAAATTGGTGGAGTCAGTACGCATGTAGGTAATGTAACCACCTTCATAGAGACGCTGGGCCATCATCATGGTTTTCTTAACCCCAAAGCCGAGCCTGGTGCTGGCGGCCTGCTGCAGAGTCGAGGTGATAAAGGGTGCTGAAGGCTTAGAGGACGTGGGCTTATCTTCGCGCTTAGACACTGAATAATCAGCTTCTCTAAGAGCCGCTAGCGCTGTATCCGTGGCCGCTTTGTTTACCGGACGAAAGGCTTTGCCCAGGTGACGCTTGACGTCAAAGCGAATCTTTCCCACATCATCACTGGCGACTTCGGCCTCGAGGTCCGCTTGAACGGTCCAGTATTCTTCGGGTAAAAAGGCACGAATCTCACGCTCGCGCTCAACAATCATTTTTAGGGCAACGGATTGAACTCGACCAGCGGATAGACCACGGCCTACTCTTTCCCAGAGCAGTGGCGAGACCATAAAGCCCACCACCCGATCGAGAAAGCGTCGCGCCTGCTGAGCGTCAACGCGGTTAGTATCAACTACGCCAGGTTTTTCAAAGGCCGCACGAATCGCTTTCTTGGTAATTTCATTAAACACTACACGCTTGTAACGGCTGTCATCGCCGCCAATCACCTGAGTCAGATGCCAGGCGATCGCCTCCCCCTCTCTATCCAAATCCGTCGCCAGATAGACAGTGTCGGCATTTTTAGCCAGCTTTTTGAGTTCAGCTACGACTTTTTCTTTGCCCGGCAGGGTCGCGTATTCCGCTTTCCAATCATTTTCTGGGTCTATACCCATACTATTAATCAGCTGGGATTTAGCCTTGGCCGCACGGTGAATAATTTTATCTTCGGGAGACAGTTTGCGCGTTATGGCTGCCTGTCGAGCGCGCTCTTTGGGATCTGTAGGAACCCGATTGCCACCTGTGGGCAGATCGCGAATATGGCCGACACTGGACTTTACAATAAAGTCATCACCGAGGTAGCGATTGATCGTTTTGGCTTTAGCAGGTGACTCTACAATGACTAACGACTTTCCCATTTAGGCTGATTTCCCTAATTGCGCACCTGCCATCAGAGCAGCGTGCTGAAGATAATTTGGCTCACATATTGACGAGCTTTAGACTCAAGGTGCGCATATATACGTGTTTGTGCGCCCTCTGGTCAAGTTTCATCGACAAATTTCTTTTGCCTGATGCTGAAATTTCTTTAATTTGTCGACAATTTTTTCTAAATCCGCGGCATCTTCGCGCTCATTCCAGATCACACCTATACCCGCATCTGTGGCCACAAGAGCGCTGACACCGGCGGGGAAATCATCCAATTGATCGACCAGTACTGCATCCCATTCGGGCGCGGCCTGATTCAGAGTCCAGAGCCATCCAGGGCAGACAGAATCCCAGCCACGAGCGCTAAAGCGGTGCAGCACCCAATTCTGGCGACAGTCTCCATCGAGCCAGGGTAAGCGATAACAAACGCACTCCAAACGCGTCTCTTCATCACGGGCATCGGGCCGGCGATAGAGACTCACCTGCAGTCCTGCACTGCCTGCCGAGCGTCTAAGCTCTGTGATCAGCTTCTGACGCGGCGACTGCCGAAACCACATCAGCGGCGATATCACCACGGCGACGCCCAATACTATTAACAACCATGTCATTTCGTACTACTCTATAGTTAGCGATTG
>JAFMBU010000178.1 GCA_017858295.1 Porticoccaceae bacterium
GTGATCTCCCCAGTACCAAAAACGATGGCATTGGGTGCAGTGGCCACCGGCAGCATAAAGGCACAGCTAGCGGACAGGGCCGCAGGCAACATTAACAGCGCCGGGTCAAAGCCCGCACCCAGTGAAGCCGCAGCGAGAATTGGCATCAACAGCGTTGTAGTTGCGGTATTACTGGTGATTTCGGTGAGGAAGGTGACTGTTAGAGCGACCACGGCAATGAGAACAATAATGGATAAGCGCGTGACGCCCGATAGAGACTCTCCAATAGCAGCACTAATACCGGTAACGGCAAAGGCCTTGGCAATAGCTATACCGCCGGCAAACAGCAACAGCACCCCCCAGTGAATAGTCGAGGCCGACTCCCAGTCGAGGAGTTTACCCCCTTGACCATTGGGCAGAACAAACATCAGGATCACCGAGGTCAGGGCCACGGCGGCGTAATTCGCACTGGGCACATTTAACCATTGGCTCCAGCCACCGAAGGGCTCTCGCAGGGTAATCCAGGCTATAGCTGTGAGGAAAAAAATCACCAGTACCCGCGCCTCCTCACTGCGCCAGGCACCGGCCTGTGGAATTTGTAGTGGCTCTGCGGCGCCCAGATGCCGAGTAATCCACAGTGCTGCCAAGGGCAGCAACAATATAACAACCGGCAGCCCCCAGAGCATCCACTGAGTAAAGCTGGGAATCACACCTGTTGCTTCACCATAGATCTTGAGAAAAACAATATTTGGCGGCGAGCCGATCGGCGTGCCCAGCCCACCAATACTGGCAGCGTAGGCTATGCCCAGAAACAGTGGCACGGCAAGCTTTTTGGCAGCTTGACTATTAGCGCCCTGACTATCGCTGCCCTGACTATTGACGCTCTGCAACACCGCATAGGCGACCGGCAATAACATCAGGGTAGTCGCCGTGTTGGACACCCACATGCTCAATGCCGCCGAGGCGACCATAAAACCCATTACTAGGCGGCGCTGACTGTCGCCACCAAATAGGTTGACCATATACAGGGCCAGACGCCGGTGGGCGCCGCTTTTTTCCATCGCTTTGGAGAGCATTGCGCCACCCATCAGCAAAATAATTAACGGATCGCCATAGGCCTGAGCCACCTGCTTGCCATCGAGAATACCCAACAGTGGAAATACACCCAAGGGAATCATAGCTGTGGCGGGAATCGGAATCGGCTCAAAAATCCACCACAGGGCACAGAGTACTGTCAAACCGCCCGTCAGTGCGCCCTCCCGGGCCCAACCTGCGCGCATCATCAACAGTGTTACTGCCACCGCAATCAGCGGGGCCAACCACAGTGAAATACGTCGAAGCTTAGGTGTCATCAGTCATCCTCTAGAGAATAATCGCCACGTTCATAGGCGAGAATAATCTCCCCGGCTAAGTCCGCATCGGCGTCGTTGACGGTAATCGACAGGTGCCCCAACGCTGGGACTTCTCCCAGTCCACCCTGTAATGCAGCGCCATGTAAAAACACCTGCAGCCCGTCCTGCTCCATAAGCCCTTTCAGTAGCTGGGCTTCAAAATAGTCACTGCCGCGATAGACTTCAAGCATGATTTCTGCGCCTCCAAGCCATCACTGCCCAGACCGCTAAAATGCCGCTTAAATTAGCCAGCATGTCCCAGTGGTCCCCCTGCCGATAACTGGTCATAGACTGGGCGATCTCCATACTTAACCCAAACACCGCGAGAACAAAAGCTAGCAAAGCGAGAGGATAGCGACGTCCATAGGCACTGGCGCAGAGGAAAAACAGTGCAGCATAGATGCTGCTGTGACCGACCTTATCCTGCAGTTCGAAAAGCTGCGCGCCACCCATAGCCACCGGCATCAGCGACAAAAAGACTGTGCCAGTCAGGCACAGCCAAAAGAGAATTTGATACTTGGCAACGGTGATCATTTATCGTTTTTTTCCTTTGGTTTGTCTGAGATTTTTTTGTTAGGTCTTTTTAAGAGAACTATTTAATCGAGCTATTTAATCGAGCCGTTTAATAGAGCCATTTAATAGGCCTATTTACTCACCCAGTGATGCCTGCAGCTGCTCATAGCGCTCAAGGGTTCCAACATCACACCAACTGCCAGTGTACATCTCACCGCCTACCCTGCCGCCAACAATAGCCGGACGCAAAGCATCTCGTAGAGGAAATGCGCAATCTTGCTCAAGATAATTAGCAAACAGCGCCGGGCGGATCAAACTGATACCACTAAAGGTTGCTGCATGGTCCTGAGCATAGTCGACTCGGCCGTCTTGCAAGACAAAATCTCCAGCGCGATTGTGGGGCGGATTTGCCACCAACAACAGCCAGGCATCTAGGCCGTCGGAGAGTTTGTTGGCACATAAATCAGTCAGTGGATAATCGCTCCACACATCGCCATTAATTAATATAAAAGGCTCCTCCCCCAGCAGTGGCAACGCCCTGACAATGCCACCCCCAGTTTCCAAGGCCGTGGCTTCACGTGACCAGCTAATGGTCACGCCAAGGCGTTGTTCACAATCGGAGAAGTACTCTTCAATCTGCTCTGCCAGCCAGCTGGTATTGATTACTATTTCGGTAATCCCTGCCGCGGCAAGACGCGCTAGATGATGTTCGAGCAGAGGTTTGCCCGCTACCTGCAACATGGGTTTCGGCGTGCTGTCGGTGAGGGGTCGCAACCGTTCACCGCGACCGGCGGCCAGTATCATGGCTTTCATTGGGCATTGTCTCCAGCAGTGTGCCAATCTCTATACCAGTCATGGTTTGGCAACAGTGGCTCGATACGCTGAATAAACCAATCGTAAAATGCGCGGCCTTGCTCAAAGCCCTGAGCCGCTTCAAGAGCATAGCGAATCACCAGCGGCAAATCCTTCAGATAAGCATGCTTGCCATCGCGCAGAGACAGTCGAGCAAAGATACCCAGCACTTTAATATGACGCTGCAAGCCGATCAGATCAAACCAGCGGATAAATTGCTCGTCGCTTATCGGGCCCATAGATAGCTCTGTTTCGAGGCGCTTTTTGTAATCCAGCACGCGGTTTATCACCTGCTCTCGAGGCAGATGCAGATAGCAGTCTTTAAGCAGGGATACCAGATCATAGGTAATAGGTCCAATCACGGCATCCTGAAAGTCGATCACCCCTAGGGCTCCATCTTCCAGAAGCATCAGATTGCGCGAGTGATAATCACGGTGCACAACTACCTGAGGCTGCTCCGCGGCACTTTCGATCAATCGGCAAAATAACGCGTTGAGCATGCTGGACTCTTGGTCATTAAGCTCAACACCCAAAAGCTCACCGACAAACCAGTGGCCAAACAGATCCATCTCTGACTGCAAGAGTTGCGCATCATAAGCCGGAAATACGCTGGAGGTGGGCTGCACGGCGTGAATATCCAACAGCACTGATTCCGCCTGCTGGTAATAATTAGCTGCCGATAATCGCGCAGGGGAATTTTCCTCAGCGAGACTGCCTGCCAACAATTCTGGATGCAGTAACTGGTGGCCAAAATCCTCCAGCAAGAAAAACCCATTGGCAAAATCCACCGCCAGTATTTTCGGCGTGCTGACCCCACAGCGCTGGAATGCCATAGCCACATTGATATAAGCGGGGTTATTTTCTTTATCCGGCGGTGAGTCAACAGCGATCAGTGAAGTCTGCCCTGGGAGCCGGAAATATCGCCGAAACCCTGCATCACCGGCAAGGGGTTGCAACAGTAAGGGCAAATCAATCTGATGGGATGGCGGCAGGCAGGCCTGGATCCAACCAATAAAAGCCTGATGGCGCTGAGTAGTTAATGGGTCGATGGTGGTCTATTCCTTAATGCTGTTTTTACCGGCGCTGCTTAGCAGCCATAAACCGCAGCTGAAAAAACTATTCTAGTGTATTTAGGCTAATTCAGGTCTCTACTCTGGCAAGATATCAGGTAAAATGCCAGCACATTAGCAACCAGCAATCA
>JAFMBU010000179.1 GCA_017858295.1 Porticoccaceae bacterium
GCTTCTATTAATGGCTGATGATCCATCAGGTCGATAATATTTTCATCCGCGCCCTGCAGCTGTAGCCTCGGATTACCCAGTGTCGCCACGGTTTTAAACTTGGCGTACCAGACTTCCCAAGAGAGTGTCTGCGGGCTTTTAGTGCCGTTGCTCGAGGGCTCAACCGAAGGCTGGGGCTGGGGCTCACCGGAAAGCCTAGCGGCAAGTTTCGCAGAAAACCTAGGCGGCGGCTCATCAGCAAACTTAGACGAGGGCTTTGGAGTCAATTCAGCCACGGACTCCTTAATAGAGCCCTCAGCGGACTCCTCAATGAAGCCCTCAGCAGGTACCTCAATAGAGCCCTCAGCGGGCACCTCAAAGAAGCCCTCAGCAGGTAACTCAATAGAGCCATCGGCAGGTATCTCAATGGAGAGCTTTGCCAATGGTGCTGATTCTGACGCAGCTGCATCTGCAGCCCGCTTCTGTGCACGTTTTTTAAATAGACTCATACTATAGATCCATTAATCACGGAGCAGCGGCTTCCAATAGAGAATACCGAACAGCATAACCAGTAAAAAATTCATCGCGCCTGAGTGACCACCACTCTGTAAGCGCTTGCGCATCACGAAAAATTCAATCAGGTGGACAATGAACATGGCTAGACCGATCAACATAACCCACTGATCCGCAGCGCCCGCAAATGGCATACCAATATTGACCATAAAGGCTAACCAAAAACACACCAATACAAGCTTATTTAAGGCGATAAATTTATTCATAGTCCGATTTTCTCGTTGTTATTATTGGATGCAAACACTGGCCGAGCAGTCTTAACTGACTATCGAGGATAGATAATCTCAGACCTAGTCTCACTATGCAAACTCCAAGGCCTGTCTCAAGCCGCCTCCAAGGCCCTCCCTAGATACTATTGATAATACTCAGTGGCACTCAAATAGCGGTGCTAGACTAGTGTTTATGACATGGAAAGCATTTATCTATCCCTCGCCAAAGTTGCAGGAGCTCTATCGGCTAGCACTCTGTATATGTGGCGTAACCATACTACTCGGTGCCTGGCGCGACATTGGCTATCACTCGGGACTTTTAGCTGTGCTACCAGCACTGTTTATCTATCAGTTTGGCAGCTATCTAACCACTCATTCAACACTGTCTACATTAAACCGTCAGCGCTTATCTCTGGCCATGGAATTCAGCGATGGACTTATCACTGGCCTATTAATTGCCCTGGCCGCATTTGACCCGATCATCACTTTGGCCTTGGGGGCAGCCTTTTTAGTCACCATAGTCGGCGCCATGAAACCCACTGCCCCGCTAGATCTATTCGGTTTATTTCTCGGCGCCCTGCTCGGCTTCTGGCTGCTACCCTTTTCCCTTGCCGTATCTACGCCGGTGCAACTATTGGTTATCTGTACCGCCTTTGCCTACTGCCTATTTAACGTCAATATGGCTCGGCAGACCCACTTTATGCTTGCCGAGCAGCATGAATCGGTACTTAGGCAAAATGACTGGCTAACTCTGCGCACCTTTCATCTGTCCAAGTATCTCTCTCCGGCGCTGCGCAAAGCCATACTCACAGGTAAAGACGTCAAAGCTGGCACTCAGGAGAAAACCCTAACGGTGTTTTTCTCGGATATGGAGGGCTTTACTAAACTGGCTGAAGAGCTGGATCCAGAGCAGCTTACCGCACTGCTAAATACCTACTTAACCGAGATGTCGGAGATTGCCTTTCGCTTTGGCGGCACTGTGGACAAAGTAATCGGCGACGCCATTATGGTATTTTTTGGTGATCCAGAAAGCCGTGGCGTGCGCGCTGATGCGGTGAGCTGCGTCTCCATGGCCGTGGCCATGCAGCAGGCAATGCAAGAGTTGCAGTCACGCTGGCGGGCCGAGGGTATTGCCAATCCACCGGCTCTGCGCATGGGTATCAATAGCGGCGTCTGCAAAGTGGGTAATTTTGGCACTGAGAACCGCCTCGACTACACCTTGTTGGGCCGCACAGTAAACCTTGCCAGCCGTCTTGAATCCGCCGCGGCGAGCAATGAAATTCTGATTTCCAAGGACACCTATGTGCTGATCTCAGATGCAGTCGATTGCATCGATAAGGGACGGATAAAGGTCAAGGGCTTTGTTGCTCCGGTCAATGTCTTTAGCGTTACCGACCTGCATAAAAACATTGCCATCAAACAGGCCCTTGAAGATCGAGCCCTGGCTAAAAACACTAGATCTAAAGCGTTACCTGAAGAAATTTAACCTACAATCTACTTTACAATACCGCCATAACTAGCTGATATAAAATGGATTATTACTGCCTAACCTGGCGATGACTTGGCGGGAATGGGTAGCGGCTGCTGCGAAATGGATTGATATCCAAACCGCCGCGACGCATATAGCGGGCATAGACATCCAGCTGCGCTGGCTGGCAGCGCTGCATAATATCAGCGTATATTTTCTCCACACATTGCTCGTGAAAATCCTGATGCTGACGAAATGACACTAGGTATTTCAGCAGCCCTGCGCGGTCGATCTGCGCTCCCTGATAGCTGATATACACCGACGCCCAATCCGGCTGATCGGTGACTGGGCAGTTGGTTCTCAACAGATGGGAATAGACAGTTTCAGTGACGGTTTCAGTAACCTTTGCGCCCTCCTCCCCGGCCTTGTCTAGGACCAGAAAATCGGGGTTTGGCGTGTAGCAATCAATGGCAATATGCTGCTGATCGAGACATTGACCCTGAGGCTCAGTCACCGGACGCAAGCCGTTGTACTCAGCCAGCTGATAAAAAATGATCTCCACATTGCCCTGAGCCGCCGCCGACAGATCTGCGGCCATGACCTCTTGCACCGCCTGTTGCGACTCAAACTGGGTCTGATTAAAGGAATTCAGGTAAAGCTTAAAGGACTTGGACTCGACGATATTGACGCTGGTACAGGGCACCAGAAACTCAACAATGGCCACCTGAGGCATGCCATAAGTATTTAGCCAGGAAACCTCAAAGCCAGTCCACAGGTCAACGCCAATAAAGTCCGGCAAGGGACCGCCAACCGCCTCAAGCTGTTCACGGGCAGTAGCTCGGGGAATCGGATCCAGCAGTGCAGGGTCATAGCTGGTGCTGTAAACCGTATCCTTGCCCAGTTCAGTGTTGGAATAATCCGCCATTAGCTGCGCAACCTCGAACCTTTGTCCAGCAGATTCAGCGCTACAGTAAACAGCAGAACGCAGAACAGACTGACCATAGTAAAGGCCCAAACAATATTGATATCACTGATGCCCGCAATGCCATAGCGGAAAGCATTGACCATATAGAGTATCGGATTGATCTGCGACACCCCGCCCCAGAACTCTCCGAGCATATCGATGGAGTAAAACACCCCACCCAGATAGATCAGCGGCGTCAGTACAAAGGTCGGGATAATCGAAATATCATCAAAGTTGCGAGCAAATATGGCATTGATAAGTCCCGCCAGAGAAAACATCAGCGAGGTCATCAGCACAATGGCAATGGTCACTGGCAAACTGTGGATGCTAAAGTCGGCGAAATACAGGGACAGCACAGTAACAATTAAGCCCACACCCAGTCCGCGACTCATGCCACCCACCACATAACCGGACAAAATAATCCAGCTAGGGACAGGCGAAACCAGCAGCTCTTCAATATTGCGCTGGAACTTGGAACCAAAGAATGAAGACACTACGTTGGAGTAAGAATTGGTGATAACCGACATCATAATCAAGCCGGGGGCGACAAACTGAATATAGGGCAGACCCGACATCTCACCAATGCGCGAGCCAATCAGCGTGCCAAAAATCACAAAATAGAGCACGATGGTGATCACTGGAGGCAATAGTGTCTGGGGCCAAATACGCAGAAAACGCTGAATCTCGCGGCGCACTATGGTGATAAAGGCAATCCATTTTTGCTGGCTAG
>JAFMBU010000180.1 GCA_017858295.1 Porticoccaceae bacterium
AGAGCGGTGCTATGCAGATCGATGCTGCGGTATTGCAAAAGGTTGAGCAGTCACTGGATGAAGCTGGCATTGCTCACTTTGCCGGTGAGGCCGATGGCGAAGCGCTATTGATCAGATTGCAGGATATCAAATTGCAACTGCGCGCCAAGGAAGTGATTCAGGCGACTATGGGCGGTGACTATATTGTTGCACTGAACCTGGCGCCAACCACTCCAGACTGGCTGCGTGATCTGGGTGGTATGCCGATGAAATTGGGTCTCGATCTCAGTGGCGGTGTGCACTTTTTGCTTGAGGTCGATCTGGCCTCAGCTCTGGCTACTCGCCTTGAGAGTGATCTTGAAGATGTGAAAACGGCGTTGCGGGAAGAGCGTATCCGTTACCGCAGCTTTGAGCTGAGCAATAATCAAATTGTGGGTCAGTTTCGCGACGCCGAAGAAGTGGCTCGGGCCAAGACCCTAATCCGAACTAACTTGCGTGACCTCCAGCCACAGTCTCAGCCGGGACAAAATCCACTGACATTGGTGCTCAAGCTAAGCGATATTGCCAGTCGTGAAATTGAAGATAACGCCATCAAACAAAACCTTACCTCGCTGCGCAATCGCGTAAATGAGTTGGGTGTGTCTGAGCCCATGGTGTCTCGTCAGGGTAAAAACCGTATCGTGGTAGAGCTACCTGGTGTCCAGGATACAGCTGAAGCCAAGCGTATTATCGGCAAGACCGCCAATTTAGAATTCCGCCTTGAGGCCAGTGGCCGTGTTGGCGAGGTGTTTGATTTCCGCAATCCAAAAGGTCAGGGTCCAGATGCTCGCCTTGAGAGCAAGGCCGTGATTACCGGTGAGAATGTCACTGATGCCCGGGCTAGCTTCGACGAGAATGGTCGCCCTCAGGTCAATATCACCCTTGATGCCAAAGGTGGATGGCAGATGGGTTATGCCACCAGAGACAATATTGGTCGTCGTCTCGGGGTGCTGTTTATTGAGTTCAAAACCAAATTAGAAAAATCTATCGACGAAAACGGTGAATTGGTGCTGACACCTGTGCCTTTTGTTGAAGAAAATATTATCAGTCTGGCTACGGTTCAGGCGCAGCTCGGCAAGCAGTTTAGAATTACCGGCCTGGAGCAGCGTGAATCTTCAGAACTTGCCCTGTTACTGCGTGCAGGTGCCCTGGCCGCGCCTATGTATATTGTTGAAGAGCGTACCATTGGCCCCTCACTGGGAGCTGACAATATTGCTCTGGGTGTTAAGTCAGTGGCTGTGGGTATGGCCTTGGTACTGCTATTTATGTTGGTGGTCTATCGCGGCTTTGGTGTCTTTGCCAATATTGCACTGGCGATGAATTTGGTACTGCTGGTGGCCTTTATGTCGCTGCTGGGTGCGACTCTAACCTTGCCTGGTATAGCCGGTATAGTTCTGACTGTGGGTATGGCGGTGGATGCCAATGTGCTGATTTTTTCGCGGATTCGCGAGGAGCTAGCTGCTGGGGCGTCGATTCAAGGCTCCATTAGCGCTGGTTATGATCGCGCCTTTGTGTCGATTTTGGATGCCAATATCACCACCTTAATTGTTGCCTTGATTCTGTTCTTAATTGGTTCTGGGCCAGTTCAAGGTTTTGCCGTGACATTGTCTATCGGCATTTTGACCTCCATGTTTACCTCTATTGTGATGACCAGAGGACTGGTTAACCTGGTTGTCGGCGGCCGCAAAATCAAAACCCTGTGGATTTAGGAAGAAGATTATGACTAATTTAAAAATCTATAACTTCATGGGGCTGCGCAAAGTTGCAGCGATTTTCTCCGCCGTATTGCTGCTTGCCTCTGTGGCGTCCCTGTCGACCAAGGGCTTGGTACTGGGTCTGGATTTTTCCGGCGGCACACAGATCGAGGTGGGCTACGAACAGCCAGCTGACGTGGCGGCGATTCGCCAGCAGCTTGAAGCGGCAGGTTTTGAAGGTCCAGTAGTGATTCAGTATGGCTCTGAGACCGATGTATTGATCCGCTTGCAGGGCAAGCCGGAGCAGGGCCTGTCAGAAAAAGTTTATGGCGTTTTAGAAGACGGCAGCGAAGCGGTTGAATTGCGCCGAGTCGATTTTGTTGGCCCGCAGATTGGTGAAGAACTCCGTGAAGATGGCGGCCTCGGCATGCTTACGGCGCTAGCCGTGGTAATGCTTTATGTGGCGATCCGCTTTCAGCTGAAATTTTCCATTGCCGCTGTATTGGCACTGGCCCATGATGTGATCATTACCCTTGGCTTTTTCTCGATCACTGGGCTCGAGTTTGATCTCACTGTATTGGCCGCTATATTAGCGGTGGTGGGTTATTCTCTAAACGACACCATTGTTGTATCCGATCGGATTCGAGAAAATTTCCGCAAAATCCGCAAAGCGACTCCGGTGGAGGTGATTAATGAGTCTCTGTCACAGACTTTGTGGCGCACCATTAATACCTCGGTAACCACCATGCTGGTTTTGCTGGCGTTGTTCTTTATTGGTGGTGAGTTGATTCATAACTTTGCTGTGGCGCTGATGGTGGGTGTGGGTATAGGTACCTATTCTTCAATCTATGTTGCCGCCACGGTTATGCTATTGCTCAAGGTCGATCGCGAAGATCTGCTTGAGCCAGTTGAGGGCGAGCTGGTCGACGACCTGCCATAGATCTGTAGTTTCGCATTCCTGATACCGATCCACTCGTCCTTGGACAAACAGCCTGTGCTATCTTAAGTAGATTGCAAACAGCTGTACTTGTAGCGGATGGTGGGAACTGGGTGATGAGCAAGCACGAAAAAATAGACTATCTTGAATTTCCGTCGCGGGATTTCGCCGCGAGCAAAGCGTTTTTTAGCGCCGCGTTTGGCTGGACCTTCAGTGACTACGGTCCCAAGTACACAGCATTTTCCAACGCTGGAATTGACGGTGGTTTCTATTCTGCTGACCAGGCATCTATTACAGCCGATGGCAGCGCCCTTGTGGTTTTCTACAGTGATAATCTCGAAGCGACTCAGGACAAAATTGAGCGCGCTGGCGGATTGATTCTCAAGCCAATTTTTTCTTTTCCCGGTGGTCGTCGCTTTCACTTTGCTGAACCCGCTGGCAATGAATTTGCCGTGTGGTCAGACCAGGCGCTTGACGATCCAATATGATGCCGGCCGAGATATTACTCAAGGCTCGTTTCTCTGAGAGACCCAGTTCAAATCGCCTGCCTAGGCTGTTATTGGGTTTATTTGCCAGCTGTTTGCTATCCAGCTGCGCGCTCTTTCCACAATTGACTAAGCCGGCAGAATGCCCTGCGCCAGCAGATATTATTCCGCCACCTCTTGAGCCCCCAAGCTGTCCAGAGCCTCAGGTAATTGAGCGCATAATCACCAAGATCGTGGCCCCAGAACCACCGCCGCAGGCGACCACTGCGGGGAAATTACACCTTCCTATAGTGGGAGCGGTAGAGTGGGCAAAGATTCAGCCTGCGGGCCTCTGGGTCGAGGCACGCATAGATACAGGTGCTGACACTACCTCCATACATGCCGAGGATATTCAGCTGGTGGAAAAAGACGGCAAGCGCTATGTGCGCTTTGTCTTGATTGATGCCGTGACCGGCAGTGCTCACCAACAGGAGTTGAGGTTGCGTCGTCGCGTGCTGATTAAGCAGAGTGGCGGTGCCGATGAACGGCGCTATGTGGTGCGAATGTGGGTGACGCTGGGGGAGATTCGTTCGAAGATTGATGTCAATCTCTCCGACCGCACCGACTTTGAATATCCGCTCTTGATAGGACGCAATTTCTTGATCGATAACATGATTGTCGATGTCAGCCGCCATCACACAGTGATAGTGCGGCCGGATATAAACGGTGATTAATTCGCGGATTCAAATTGGCCTTATTAGCGGCCTATTAAT
>JAFMBU010000181.1 GCA_017858295.1 Porticoccaceae bacterium
GCAGCTATCGAAAGCAGCTATGTAAAGCAGCAACCTAGAGATCTTTTGGAGAGCGCTTTGTTCGGACTTTTGAAAAAGCTTTTAATCCGCTTTCCTGTCAGTGCAAGACGCACTGGCAAACGCATTATATTGGCTGCTATCGGGCTATTATTTGTTCTCTATTTTAGCAGCAGCGCCCGTGTCAGCGACCTGCAACAGGTTCAGCTCAGCGGCACTCTGCAGATGCTCACCGTCGATGGCCCAACTACTTACTATGAAGACGGCAGGGGCAAAAACGGCCTTGAGTACCTGCTCGCCAAAGCCTTTGCTGACAGCCTCGGGGTAGAACTGGTAGTGCACTCAAAGCCTAACCTGCAAGCTCTGCTGCTCTCAGTGGGTGGCCCTGAAGGCAATTTTGCCGCCTCCAACATCACCATTACCGAAAGCCGCAGCAAGTCCCTGCACTTTAGCGACCCCTATCTGCAGGTTACGCAATATCTGGTTTATCGCCGCGGCTCCGCGCGCCCACGCTCCCTAGAAGAGATCGACGGCGACCTGCTTATAGTCAAAGGCTCCTCTCACAGTGAGCAGCTCAAACACTGGGCCAAACAATATCCACAATTAAGCTGGCGTGAAGATCAGAACAGCGAAATGAGCGAGTTACTGCGCATGGTTCACGATCGTGAGATCGACTACACAGTGGTGGACTCGCTGGCCTATTTGGTGAGTCGCCATATCTACCCCCAGGTGCGCCGAGCAATCGACATTTCCGATCCCCAGTCTGTAGCCTGGGCCTTCCCTCGCCATGGCGATGGCACCTTGCTGGCGGCGGCCAATCGCTTTCTCAGTGACTACAGTGCCAGTGGCGAATTGACCGCATTGAAAAATGACCTGCTGGAACAGTCCGACAATTTCTCTGTGGCTGGCTCTCAGCGCTTTGGCGAGTTAGTTAATAGCAGGCTGCCAACCTATGAGCCGCTGTTTAAAAAAGCCGCGGAGCAGTTTGGTTTCGACTGGCATCTGCTGGCCGCCGTGGCCTATCAAGAATCTCACTGGAATCCAAAAGCCCGCTCGCCAACCGGCGTGCGCGGTTTAATGATGCTGACCTTAAATACAGCCCGAGAAATGAAAATAAAAAATCGTCTCGATCCACAGCAGAGTTTGACCGGTGGTGCCGCCTACCTGTCAAAACTCAGATCGCGACTACCGGATCGCATCGGCGAACCGAACCGCACACTGCTGGCGCTTGCTGCTTACAATGTTGGCTTTGGGCATATGGAAGATGCGCGCATTCTCACTCAGCGCAATGGGCAGGATCCGGATCAGTGGGAGCATGTGCGTCAGCACTTGCCCAAGCTGAGTAACAAACAGTATTACCCGTCACTCAAGCATGGCTATGCTCGAGGCAATGAGCCGGTCATCTATGTTGATAATATTCGCTACTACAGGCGCTATTTAGAGTTGCGTGAACTGTCTCAGCAGCTGGATGAACAAGATCTAGAAGAATTGCAGCCAAGCACGGCATGGGAAGACTCCGCGCCCTCATCACTCTAGCGCTTTTTTAGTCGAGAGCTTGTTTACGAGAGAGCTTGTTTACGAGAGAGCTTGTTTACTCGACAGCCCTCAAGACTTGAGTGCCTTTTCCGCCGCTCGCTTAGCACGAAAGAAGTCGCTCATAATCGCCCCACACTGCTCCGCCAAAACACCCCCCTGCCATTCGATTGAATGATTGTAGTGAGATTCATCCATCAGTCGCAGCTGACTTTCCAATGCGCCAGCGCGAGGCTCTTTGGCACCAAAAATGATTTTGCCTATGCGGGCATGGACCATAGCGCCAACACACATGGTGCAGGGCTCAATAGTCACATAGAGATCACAGCCACTAAGGCGATAGTTGCCCAGATATTTGGCGGCATTGCGCATCGCGATAATTTCAGCATGACCGGTGGGATCACAGCTAGTGATAGGCTGATTGTAACCCTCACCAATCACCAGGCCATCTTTAACCACCAAAGCGCCAACCGGCACTTCACCCACAGCCGCAGCTTGCTCTGCAAGCGCCATCGCACGGCCCATAAACTCTTCATCTAAAGACACATCAACACCTTTACTGGAAACTCACTATGTAGCCACGCGGCAATCGCGTAAACTCGCACTCTTTAAAAAAGCTGTAATTCAAATGTATAGCTCAAGGACCCACCACAAGCATGCCGACAAACAATAGCAACCTAAGTCCCGTGCAGCCGATCAGCATTAGCCCTGACTGGAAAGTACAACTGAGCCAAGCAGTCACCTCCATAGATACTTTGCTGAGCCGTTTAGATCTGCTCCCAGAGCAGCTCTCCACTAGCCAACAGGCGGCCTCAGAATTTGCCCTCAAGGTGCCGCAGCCATTTATCGATCGCATGGAGCCGGGAAATCCTAAGGATCCACTGCTACTTCAAGTGCTGCCAGTCGCCGCCGAAATGGTGCCCAGCCCAGACTACAATCAAGATCCCCTGGAAGAGAGCAAGCACAATCCTATAGCGGGCATTGTACATAAATACGCCAATCGACTGCTGCTGGTTATTAGCCCAGCCTGTGCAATCAACTGTCGCTACTGTTTCCGCCGTCACTTTCCCTACGATGAAAACCGTCAGAGCAAACAGCAGTGGCAGACCGCACTGGACTATATTCGCAGCGATATAAACATTAATGAGGTGATTTATAGTGGTGGCGATCCATTGGCCGCCAACGATAATTTTCTTAGCTGGCTAACCACAGAAATTGCCAAAATAGGCCATATTAAAAGACTGCGTATACACACCAGACTCCCGGTAGTTATTCCAGCCCGTATAGATCAAGAATTTTTAAACTGGGCCACAGCCACCAGACTCAAACCCATTGTGGTGCTGCATATCAACCACGCCAATGAGATCGACGACGAGGTTGCCAAGGCAATCAAAAAATTAATCGACGCTGGTATGCAGGTGCTAAACCAGTCGGTGCTATTGCGCGGAATTAATGACAGTGCAGTGACCCTGGCGGAATTGAGTGAACGATTATTTGACTGCGGCGTGTCGCCCTACTATTTGCATCTCTGCGATCCGGTGGCCGGAGCGCAGCATTTTGATCTCGACGACAGTGTTGCCAAGCAGATCTACTCAGAGTTGCAGTGCTTGCTGCCAGGATTTTTGGTGCCGAAATTGGTGCGCGAAGTACCTAATAGACAGTCTAAAACTCTTATCTCCTAGCCTAAAACACCAGGGAGCTAAAAACCCAAAAGGCACAGCGCACCACTTAATACTATTGCGGCAAATTACATACGCATCAGAGCACAGATTTTATTGCCGGCGGGATCACGCAGATAGGCCAAGTACATATCACCCATAGCACCGCCAGCGCGAACACCTGGAGCGTCTTCACAGTCAGTGCCGCCATTCGCCAGTCCAGCCGCATGCCAGGCATCGCCCTGCTCTGTGCTGGTAACATTAAAACCAACGGTACTGCCATTGCCGTGAGTGGCAGGCTGCCCATCAATTGGCACACTCAAGGCAAAAATGCCGGTCTCGCTCATATAAAAACAGCGACCCTTTGGATCAACCGTACCAGGGCCAAAGCCCAATTCACCGAGGACGGCATCGTAGAATTTTTTTGACTCATCGATGTTATTGGCACCGATCATAATATGACTGAACATAATCTCTCTCTTATTTTTATAATGTGTGTTTTAAACTAAGCCTTTTTAAAGCCCGTTCTTTATCGATAATTCCGTGGTGTTTTGCAAGGATTTAATTAAAAAGGTTTTAATTAAATCAGCCACTATCTAGTTGATCTTGCCCGCCCAACATTTGAATTGGTGGGCTTGCCCAGCAGTTCAG
>JAFMBU010000182.1 GCA_017858295.1 Porticoccaceae bacterium
CTGAGTTTTTACCTCACCTGTACTGGCGAAGAAGCCTCAGTGGCCGGAACCATTGCCGCATTTCAAGCCGATGACATGGTTATGGCTCAGTATCGCGAGCAGCTGGCCCTGCGCTATCGTGGTTTCACCACTGAGCAGTTTATGAACCAACTGTTTAGCAATGTTGACGATCTGGGCAAAGGTCGCCAGATGCCGGTTCACTATGGCTGTCGCGACTTAAACTTTATGACCATTAGTTCGCCACTGGCAACGCAGATCCCCCAGGCCGCGGGCTATGCCTATGGTCAAAAATTGGCTGGCAATAATGCTTGCACAGTCTGTTATTTCGGAGAGGGTGCAGCCTCAGAAGGGGACTTCCACGCTGGCTTAAATATGGCTGCAGTATTGAAATGCCCAGTGGTATTTGTCGCGCGCAACAATGGCTATGCGATTTCCACACCGTCTTCAGAGCAATTCGCGGGTAATGGCATCGCCTCTCGCGGTGTGGGTTACGGAATTAAAACCATCCGCGTCGATGGCAACGATATTCTCGCCGTCTATAGCGCCGCAGTAGAGGCGCGTAAAATAGCTGTGGAACAGCAGCAGCCAGTATTGATTGAAACCATGAGTTATCGCCTTGGTGCTCACTCCACCTCAGATGACCCTACTGGCTATCGCAGCCGCGAAGAAGAACAGCAGTGGCGTGAAAATGATCCCATCAGTCGCATGAAAAACTGGTTGGTGAAACAGAATTGGTGGGATGAAGAGCAAGAAGAGGCACTACAGGCAGAGTTTAGAGAGGAAATTTTGGCCCAGGTTAAGCTTGCTGAGAAACGTCCCAAACCAGCTCTGGGCGAGCTGATCACTGATGTCTACGAAACCCCTCCTGAACATTTGCTAGAGCAGTTAGAGGCTCTGGAAAATCATGTTGCCAAGTATCCTGATCACTATCCAAATCTAGGTTCTGCTCATAACCAGTCTCAGGAGGGCGCGAAATGAACACTCCAGTGAAAGGCCAAATCTCCAGTAATAGTGATGTCCCTGCTTCAGAGACTACAGCGATGACCACGACCAAAATGAATCTACTTCAGGCAGTCAATAGCGCCCTAGATACAGCCATGACGGCCAACCCTCGAGTGGTCTGTCTAGGGGAAGATATCGGCAAGTTTGGCGGTGTTTTTAGAGCCACCAGCAACCTTCAAGACAAGCACGGCGTGCTGCGCTGCTTTAATACCCCTCTCACGGAACAGGGTATCGCTGGATTCGCTATAGGGCTAGCAGCACAGGGTTCGGTGGCGGTGGCGGAGATCCAATTTGCCGACTATATCTTTCCCGCCTTTGATCAGATTGTTAATGAAGCGGCTAAGTTTCGCTATCGCAGTGGTGACCAATTTGACTGTGGCGGACTGACTATTCGCGCCCCCTATGGTGGGGGTATAGACGGTGGCCTCTACCATTCCCAGTCACCAGAAGCCTACTTCTGTCACACCCCGGGCTTAAAAGTGGTGATGCCGAGCAATCCCTATCAAGCCAAGGGCCTCTTGCTGGCAGCGATTCGCGATCCCGACCCAGTCATCTTTTTTGAACCTAAGGCTATTTATCGTGCCTCCACCGGTGAGGTTCCTGAGCACGACTATGAGCTCCCCCTGGGTGTGGCTGAGGTGGTTCAGGAGGGCACAGACATCACTCTACTGGGTTGGGGTGCTCAAATGATCCAGTTGAATAAGGCTGCAGAGCTGGTGGCCCAGGAGGGCATCTCCTGCGAGGTGATAGACCTCTGCACGCTACTGCCCTGGGATCGTCAGACCGTTGCCGACTCGGTGCGTAAAACTGGGCGTTTAGTGGTGAGTCATGAAGCGCCTTTGACAGGGGGTTTTGCCGGGGAAATTGCCGCCACTATTCAGGAGCAGTGCTTCCTGAGTCTTGAAGCCCCGATTGCCCGAGTTGCGGGTTTGGATACACCTTTTCCACTGGCTCAAGAAAAACATTACCTAGCGGATTATTTAAAAATCGTTGAAGCGATTAAAACCACAGTTGGCTATTGATTGAATGGCTATCTAGCTATCTGTATAGCTAAGACTCAGGAGCAAATAATGAATAAAGAATTTATCTTGCCGGATATTGGCGAAGGCATTGTTGAATGTGAAGTGATTGAATGGAAGGTCAAGGAAGGCGATATCATTGAGGAAGACCAGATTGTTGTGGATGTCAGTACAGACAAAGCCATTGTTGAGATCCCCTCTATGTACAATGGCCGCGTCACCAAACTGCATCACGCTGAAGGTGATATAGCCAAGGTACATTCGCCACTTTTTGCCATTGAGATTGAAGCTGATGAAGATACTTTGTCGCCCCAGCCGCAGGCTTCTAATCAAGAGTCTAATCAAGAGTCTAATCAAGAATCTCAGCTAGCAACCATAGAACAAGCATCGGCACAGCAGGCAGCAGATAGCGGCGCAAAACTGCTAACCACACCGGCCGTACGCAAAATGGCCCGTGAACATCAGCTTGATCTGGGTAACATCCCTGGCACTGGCAAGCAGGGTCGAGTATTAAAAGAAGATGTCTTGAGTTTTTTGGCTGGGGACAGCGCAGCAGATGCTCCTAGTCAAGCATTAACGCCAACTGTGTCGCGAGATCTAACCGCGATGCCTGGGGTAGTTGCCGAGGACCGCGTTGAAGGGATTAGAGGCGTGCGCAAAATTATGGCCGAGCGCATGGCCGAGTCGGTGGCGACCATCCCGCACTTTACCTTTGTCGACGAACTGGATGTGACCGAACTGATGCAGCTGCGCAGGACCCTTAATGAACAGCACGGCAGTGATGCGCTTAAGATCACTTTGATGCCTCTGTTTATCAAAGCCCTGTCCCTATCATTAAAGCAGTTCCCACTGATAAATAGCCGCGCCAATAGCGATTTCACCGAGCTTACCTATCTCGCCAGTCACAATATTGGTATGGCGGTGGACGGTGCCAGCGGTCTCTTGGTACCTAATATTAAAGGGGTTGAGCAGCGCAGTATTATAGATATAGCAACTCAGGTGATGGCTATCACTGCAGCGGCCCGCAGCGGAAAAATCAACCCTGCAGACCTCAAAGGCGGTAGCATTACGATTTCAAATATTGGCGCCATTGGCGGCACAGTTGCGACGCCGATTATCAACAAGCCAGAAGTGGCGATTGTGGCACTGGGCAAAATTCAAAGCTTGCCGCGTTTTGACGAAGAGGGCAATGTTGTATCGCGAAATATTATGACGGTCAGCTGGTCTGGTGATCATCGGGTGATAGACGGTGGTACGATTGCGCGGTTTAATAATTGCTGGAAGGGCTATCTTGAACAGCCAGAGACCATGCTTGCGGTAATGGTCTAGCTGTCAAAAACTGTAATTAGTAATTAATCACAGATAGCCAAATCAACGGCTATCTTCTGGGGAGTGCAACGCCTTTGAGTCTGCGAGAGACCAAGGATTTACAGCATTTTTATATCAATGAAGAGCAGTCTTTTTACCTGCTCAGTCACAGTGACGCGCGCAAATTAAAGGACTGGCTGAGGCTCTGTGAGTCTCAGCTCAAGCGTCTCGGCTACAGCAATATTGAACTGATTGGCAACGGTGCCTACGGCTTTGTCTTTGCCGGAACTAGCAGTGCCAGCGACACCAACTCTCTCCAGTATGTCTTTAAGTTCTCGCGCATTACCCTACCGCAACATATTAAAGACCGCCTCGAAGAAGAGGGCTTTATGCTCAGCCTAGTCGAGCATCAGGGTATCCCAGAATTTATCGCCTTTCAGAATATGCGCGGCCAATCAATTCTAATG
>JAFMBU010000183.1 GCA_017858295.1 Porticoccaceae bacterium
TCAACCATTTCTTTCTTGGCGCGACGGGCCATGGCTTCACCCATGGTCATGCGGCGGTTGATATCTTTAATCTGCGCAATGTTCATGTCAGCAAGTTTTTCAACCTGCGCCAGCTTGCGCTGTGAGCGGAGAATTTCCACTTCCTGTTCGGCAACACGCTCGGCCCAGCTCTCTTTCGACTTGGCTAGCTCGGTGGTCCACTTCATGTTGGATTCATTGCCGGGGAACAGTTTAATAAAGTCCTTGCGCGGCATTTTTCCTAGGCGGATACAGAGGCGCATAATCTTGCGCTCTTCGTTGCGAACCCGCTCAACTGCTAATCGGACCTTGGCAATCAATGGATCAAATTGACGTGGCGTCAGTTTTAAGAACTTAAACAATTCGGCCAGCTCTTCGAGATTCTTCTGCGATGCTTCACCATTGCGACCATAGCGAGTCACACAGGTATCAGTTTTCTTAAGCTGCTTGCGGATGGCGTCAAAGCGCTCAAAGGCAACTTCAGGATCCAGTCCACCCTCGTGCTGCTCTTCCTCTTCCTCTTCCTCAGCCTCCTCGGGATTCTCGAGTTTTAGGGCTTCGGCAGCTTGTTGCTGAGCCAGTGCTGAAGGCACATGTTCCATAGGGTTGAGGTAACCGCTGATAATATCAGTAAGCTTCTTCTCGCCCGCTTCAACTTTTTCATATTCGGCAATAATGGCGGCCACGTTAGTGGGCCAGTCAGCGACCGCGGACATCAGCTCGCGGGTGCCTTCTTCAATACGTTTGGCAATTTCAATTTCGCCTTCACGAGTCAACAGCTCGACCGAACCCATCTCGCGCATATACATGCGCACCGGATCGGTGGTGCGGTGCTGTTCGGATTCAACTGACGCAAGGGCAGCAGCGGCTTCTGCAGCAGCTACTTCATCGGGCGTATTGTCACTGGCGAGGCTTGAAAGGGTGTCGGCGTCTGGGGCTGTTTCAAAGACGGTAATACCCATGTCGTTGATCATCTGAATGATATCTTCGACCTGTTCCGGATCGGCTATATCTTCTGGTAGGTGATCGTTGACTTCAGCGTAGGTCAAATACCGCTGCTCGCGGCCCTTGGCTATAAGATCTTTGATGCCGGACTGTTGCTTTTGATTCGTATCGCTCATAGGGCTCAATTACTGTTTAGAGGCTTAAAAATAGCGGAGGATTATAGCCGAAAATATTACCTATGTCCGCACCAATTTGGGCTTTATTTGGTCAGGCTAATTTTTGTTATCTTAGACTACAAGTCGTTGTTTTATCTTATTTTTTAGCTCAACGAATTGCTTGTCGTCGCCCAGCTGCATGTGAATCTTCCAGAGCTGCTTGATCTGACGTTCGTTGAGGGTTTCCTGAGCCAGTAAATATGTGGCCTTGCGCTCCCCAGGAAGAGCCTCAAAGGCATCTCGGGTGACATGGGCGAGAGTGTCGGTAAACTCCTGATCATCGTCGCGGCCAGTACCTTTGGGGGGCTGGTGAAGTTCGCTGCCGGCGAGGGTTTTGAGCAGCTGTAACTCGCTTTGGTCTGAGTAGGTGGCCTGCCAGCGGGCAAAAATATGTGAGGTTTTGCTGCATGCTGGCTCACTGTTTACCAGCGCCAAAATCTTCAGAAACAATGTCATGTCTGGGTCTGCCGAGACGCTGAGCATCTCCACATCTTCAACATATTCCGCAAGCTGCGGATGATTGATTAGCAGAGCACTGAGAAACTTGATCGGCGACAGGCGAATTTTACTGCGGCGCACGGCGACGATTTCTGGGTAGGGCTGTTCATAGTCGCCAGCACCATAGACATCATCTGGTGGTGGTCCTGAGTAAAAGTCCTCAGGTGGCACTTGATCTCTGCTTTGGCCGCCGGGCTGGACTGGCGGTTGTGCGGATGGCTGAGGTGCGCTGCCACGCTGTGCGGGGGGCTTGTGTGTGGCCACGTAATCGCGCAGATTTTCCGCTGAGATGCCGGTGCGACTGGAGAGCTCTTCAAGCATTAGCTGGCGGAACACGCCCTGGGGTATGCGGTTGATCTGCGGCGCGCAGACTTTGCTGAGGCGGGCTTTGCCATCGGCGGTGCTGCTATCTATACCATCGCTCAGTTGTTCAAAGAGAAACTCTGAGAGAGGTTGGGCTCGATCCACCTGCTCCATAAAGGCCTGCTTGCCAAGCTGGCGAACCATGGTGTCTGGATCTTCGCCATCGGGTAGAAATAAAAATTTAGCCGAGACGCCGTCGCGCATTTCTGGAATCGCAGTGTCCAGGGCCCGAGCAGCGGCTTTGCGGCCGGCCTTGTCGCCATCGAAACAGAATACGATCTCTGAGGTGTAGCGGAAGATCTTTTGCAGGTGGCTTTCGGTCAGTGCGGTGCCCAGTGTGGCCACAGCATTGTTGATCTCGAACTGGGCCAGGGCGATAACGTCCATATAGCCCTCAACCATTATCAGGCAGGGGATTTCTTTGAGTTTTTGCCGCGCTTCATAGAGACCGTAGAGTTCACGACCTTTGCTAAACACCGGTGTCTCCGGTGAGTTGAGATATTTAGGTTTGCTGTCATCCAGGACTCGCCCGCCAAAGCCAACGGTGCGGCCGCGCTGGTCGCGAATCGGGAAAGTGATGCGGTGGCGAAAGAAGTCGTACTGCTTTTTTTCTTCCGGCTTGATTACCAGCATGCCAGATTCATGCAACAGTCCGGTGCGCTGTTCATCGGTGCCCACGGCTTTTAAAAGATTGTCCCAGCCTGGAGGGGCATAGCCGACGCCATATTGCGCCGCGACCTGTCCGCTAAGACCGCGGGCCTTGAGGTAATCCACAGCGCTGGCGGCCCCTGCATGTTTGCGCAATTGCTGGCGGAAATAGCGATCGGACTCGGTCAATATTGAGTAGAGGTTATCTTTTTGTTTGCTGATCCCAGGGTCTTGGGCCGCTTCTCGAGGAATTTCTAAGCCGGCGTTTCGTGCCAGCATTTCCACTGCGGGTAAAAAGTCCAGCCGGTCGAACTCCATAACAAAGCCGAGGGCATTGCCGCCGGCGCCACAACCAAAGCAATAGTAAAATTGCTTGTCTTGGGCGACAGTGAAGGAGGGGCTTTTTTCGTCGTGAAAGGGGCAACAGGCTTTGTAGTTTTTACCGGCTTTTTTTAGCTGTACGCGACCGTTGACCACGTCGACAATGTCGACACGATCGAGCAGGTCATCAATAAAGGTTTGCGGTATTCGTCCGGCCATCAGGGTTACAGGCTACTCGTTTTAACAGTGATCTAGTGTAACGCCTCGGGCCGGGAAATAAACCTGCCTGACTATTCTGACTGACTATTCTGCTTGGTTTTTAGGCAGCCTAGCTATTCAGTGCGGCTTTAACCAAGCCACTAACGGCGCCGGTGTCTGCACGTCCCTGAACCTGTGGGCGCAGAATACCCATAACCTTGCCCATATCGGCCATTGAAGAAGCGCCAACCTGGCTAATCGCACTCTGAACCAGCTCAGTAATCTCAGCGTCGCTAAGAGCGGTGGGCAGAAAATCTTGAATCACGTTGATCTCGGCGATCTCGATCTCCGCCAGTTCTTGGCGACCTGCAGCTTCGTACTGAGATATAGAGTCGCGACGCTGCTTAACCATTTTATCGAGAATGGCTAATACTCGTGCGTCATCTATATCTATGCGCTCGTCAACTTCTACGCGTTTAATTTCAGCTTGGACTAGACGAATAGCGCTTAAGCGGGGTTTGTCTTTGGCTCGCATTGCCTCTTTCATGGCATCTTTAAGCGTCGTTTTCATG
>JAFMBU010000184.1 GCA_017858295.1 Porticoccaceae bacterium
TCTCACCATTCTCTTCCAGTACTTTTACCGCAATTACAGTACTGCTAAAACTCACGGCGAAACCAATCAGCGCCGCGCCAGATAGATCCAGTCCGGCGAAATGGCTGTAGCCAACAGCGCCGAGTAGAGCACAGTTGATCATGGTGAGCAGCACGATCACGCTCATATGACCGGCCGCACCAGCCCAAATTTCGGTCTTAAACAAGCTGCCAATATTGAGTTTTAAGCCAATCGTAAACAGCAGCAGGATAACGCCGAGATCCCCGAGAGTTTGCAGTGAGGCATCCGGCTGAACACCCAGAGCATGCAACCCAAAACCTGCCGCTAGGTATCCGACTAGGGGAGGGAGATTGATCTGCTTGACCAGAAAGCCGCAGACAAACGCGATAAAGATCCAAAGGTAATCCATAAATTAACCATTAAATTGCTTGGTGACAGTTTGCATTTTGACTTAGCCAATAAACGTTTTAGAGACTCTTGCGGAGTTCACCAAAGCTATTCATTAAATGTTTCAGACCTTAGAAAAAGACCTTAAGGCTATACCTTAACCATAGCAAAATTAGGGCCAAGACTCATGGCAGATCAGTTTGATGGGAATCTTGCTGTCCTCATTCTCCTGGGTTTTATGAGCTCGACCTATCCTGCTGCCGGTCAACCTTGCGCGCCAAGCTGCGACTTGCTCGCTGTATTGCCCTGTCGACGGCGAGACTAAGTGTCGCCTGTGTATCTTTAATGACAATATCGTTCATATTGGCAAGAAACAGCTGCAAAGTGCATTGTTTATCTACCCCACCCCTTGGGCCGTTGACATCAGCTAGGCTGATATAGATCTTGCAAATATGTTGCTCAAACCGATTTAGGCAAAATTGCAGCTTCTGCTCAATATGCGCCTTCAGAGTTTGGCTCAGCTCTACATGTCGGCCATGAATCTCAATATTCATTAGTTATACCGTTTACATTATTAGGTTAGAAAATTAATCACAGGGGTACTCTGTCTTTAGACCTCTATAAATTGCAGTGCTTAGCATTTTCAAGTTGTCCATTGAATCGGGTAAATGCTTGGCTAGCCGACTAATAACCCGTTCTCTCGATTCTTCCTCTGGAACGCAAAATGGCTTAACCAAGGTCGCTTTAGTTTTGGCTCGCTCGTCTAAGGGCCCAACTCGAGTGCGATAAGCTCGCTCGGTAAATGAAGAGCGCTGGTTATTATCCTCTTTGTGTTGCTCTGAATTGATCGTGCCCGTGACCAGCCCGGCATCGATAAAGCCATAAATATAGTAACGACAAGAACTTGTCCGCTCGGTCGAGTGATCTACTTTGAGAGCTTCACAGGAGGCCAATAAATAGTCTTTCGCTCTCTCCTTGGTTTCAGTAGTCGTGACATGATTGGCTGTAACTACTGCGGATAAAATTATCATTACTGCCACAAGGCAAAGGGGGGCTAATGATTTCATTCAACTTCTCCTTTAGGGTTTTTACTCGTTTGCGACCATGAGATAAGGATTGAACCGGCCACTGCCGAGAGCAGCGAACCGATTAATACACCTAACTTCACATCGATCATATATTCAGCACCCTGAGCCTCGAATGCCAGGGAACCAATAAACAGGCTCATGGTGAAGCCGATACCACAGAGTATGGTCACGGCGTAAAACTGCATCCAGGTGGCACCTTCTGGCAGCTTGGCCAGTCCTAACTTGATCGCTAGCCAACAGGCACCAAAGATACCGACTTGCTTACCGATAAATAGGCCCGCAGCAATACCCAAGGGCACTGGATTCAGGAGGGCCTCTAAGGAAACACCAGTAAGGGATATGCCGGCATTAGCAAAAGCGAACAGTGGCAAAATGGCGAAGGAGACCCAGGGATGCAGTGAGTGCTCTAGATGGGGCAGCATCGCCTGACCGTTTTTATTTTTCAGTTTTAAGGGGATAAACCAAGCTATAGCAAATCCAGCCAATGTGGCATGAACGCCGGATTTTAGCACCGCCACCCAGACCACCATGCCAACGATGATGTAGGCGGCCTGACTTCGAACCGACAGGCGATTAAACGCGAATAACAACAACAGTGCTGAGCCGGCAACAATCAGCGACAGGGTGGAAAGATCGCTGGAGTAAAACAGAGCAATAATCATAATTGCGCCAATATCGTCAAAAATCGCCACCGATAATAGGAATAGCTTCAGGGATAGAGGCAGGCGGCTACCAAAAAGGGTGAACACACCTAGTGCAAAGGCAATATCAGTTGCCGAGGGGATAGCCCAGCCCTCTATGGCGACTGCGTCCTGGCCATTGAACCAAATATACACCAGCGCCGGGGCTGCTATACCAGCAATTGCAGCTATGCCGGGTAGCACTACCTGAGAGGGGGAGGAGAGAGATCCAGTGAGGACTTCTCTTTTAATCTCAAGGCCGATCATAAAGAAAAAGATCGCCATCAAGCCATCGTTAATCCACAGCAATAATGGTTTGGCAATATCTAGATTGGCGATGCGGGCCTGAACCGGAGTGGCGAGAAAGTTCTCATAAAATCCGACGTAAGGGCTATTGGCCAGCACCATAGCAACCATTGTCATAAAGACAAGGAGTACGCCTCCTGCCGAATCATGACGCAAAAATGTTTTAAATCCATGGGTAAGTTGCTGGTAAATCATAGTGGGCAAGGGCACCTAATGGCGGAATATACTTTAAACGTAGACGCCTTGATGTGCTCTGTAAATTCGAATAAAGTAGAGAATATGTTCGATTTTTACGAAGAGAATGGATGCTTATGACACCCTTAAATTACAACCATCTATACTACTTTTTCACCGTAGCTCGAGAGGGTAGTATTGCCAAGGCCAGTGCTAGCCTGCACCTCACGCCACAGACCATTAGTGGCCAAATCACTAAGTTCGAAGCTCAAATTGGTATCAATTTATTCGACAGAAAAGGCAAAACTCTGCAGCTCTCAGAAATGGGCCGCCTGATCTTTAGCCATGCCGAGGAGATATTTCAACTAGGTGATGAGCTGAGCAATGTCTTAAAAACTCAGCGCCCGGTCTCATGGCAAACTCTGTCTGTGGGTATCACTGATGTGATACCCAAGGTATTGGCCCATCAGCTACTAAAACCCGCGCTAAAAATGGATGAGTCTATCCGGCTGGTTTGCCATGAGGGGGATCAGATAAGTCTACTGGCATCCTTAGCGGTTAATAAACTCGACTTAATTATCACTGATCAACCACTTGAACCCGGCGGGCATATCAAAGCCTACACCCACCAAATCGCGGAGAGTGGGCTGACCTTTTTTGCCACGAAACAGATGGCTGAACAATATAGGCCAGGATTTCCCCAGTCCCTATCATCGCAATCATTTTTGATGCAAAGTAAAAAATCAGCGGTCAGGCAGCGTCTAATGATGTGGCTGGATAAGGTTGGCGTGACCCCCACTATAGTTGCAGAATTTGATGACAGTGCGCTGATGAAATCATTTGGCCAGGAAGGCTATGGCGTGTTTTCCGCGCCAACCATTATCGAGAAACATATCGCCTCTCAGTATGGCGTAGAAATTGTTGGCAGGGCGGAGGAGTGTATAGACCGGTACTATATTATTTCGCCGGAGCGGAAGATTAAACATCCTGCGGTTGTCGAGATTGTTAACTCTATTCCTCAGTAACTATAGCGCAGTGATGACAGTTGGGTTGTGGCGAACGACTCCCAAGCCTGTCATCCTGAGCGAAGCCGAAGGATCTCCCGCAGACTGGCTGAGATCCCTCC
>JAFMBU010000185.1 GCA_017858295.1 Porticoccaceae bacterium
CCAACATTCTAATACAGCCAGAACGCAAAACGGGGCATCATTGCTGACAACCCCTTAATAATTGTTATTTGCTCAACTTAATAACCGCACAACAGGGCAAAGCGATCGGTGTGATAGCTGTTGTCACCAAACATTATCTGCGCTGGCCGTGCTCGCTTTATAAAAAAGCCAATTTCATATTCATCGGTCATACCAATACCGCCATGCATCTGAATCGCCTCGTTAGTCGAGAGTTCAGTCACTTGGCAAAGCTTGGCTTTGGCTACACTGGCCAGTACCGGGGCCTTAACATCCCCTTCATCCATTGCCTGCAGCGCTTTTAATACCGCTGATTTACACAGCTCAACCTGACTCCACCAGTCGGCCGCTCGATGCTGCAGAGCTTGGAATGAGCCAATCAGCACACCGAACTGTTTGCGCTCTTTTAGATACTGCAGAGTGCGCTCAAAGCTCTCCTGACAGATACCCAACATCTCAGCCGCCAGATACACATTACCCGCATCCAGTGTTCCAGAGAGCGCTTTAAACCCCTTACCCTCTTCACCTAAGAGTGCAGCCTCAGCCACTTCAACATTGTGGAAACTGATATTGGCATAGTTGCGTGTATCGGTCATTTCAGTGCGTTCAACCTCAACGCCCGCAGTATTGCGATCCACAACAAAAAGGCTTATGCCCGCTGCATCCCCCGCCTCACCGGCAGTACGTGCCGCAACAATCAGCTTATCTGCAGTGCTGCCATCGGCAACAAAACGCTTGGCACCATTTAATACATAGCCACCGTTTTGCTTTACCGCAGTCATACTAATCTGCGTCGGGGCATGATGAATTTTTTCATCAACCGCCAGTGCAGTGGTTATCTCGCCAGCGGCAATAGCACCGAGTAATTCGGCTTTCTGATCTTCGCTGCCAGCCAGATTAATCGCTGTTACGCCGAGCACTGCCGTAGCAAACAGCGGTGACGCGGTTAGGGTGCGTCCACTTTGCTCAACAATTTGACCCATACCCATATGGCCAAAATCCAGACCGCCATAGGCTTCGGGAACCAAGATTGCCGCCCAGCCCATATTTGCCATCTGAGCCCAGAGTTTGTCGCCATATCCAGTTTCGCTGCCCGCATCACGCTGCTTGCGCAACTCGGCCACTGGAGCAAATTCTGCGAGAAAACCCTGCGCTGACTCTTTGAGCATCTGCTGCTCTTCGTTTAAAACTAGTGCCATGATTCTGTACCTTAAATTTCTGTTGGTGCGCGTAAAAGCCTGTTAGCCAAGACCGAGGATGTTTTTCGCGATAATGTTGAGCTGAACCTCTGAGGTTCCCCCTTCAATTGAGTTACCTTTGGTGCGCAACCAAGTGCGCGGCAACCAGCCACCGTTAGAGGCCTCGCCATTCCAAACCATGCCATCGCTGCCATTGATCTTGAGCAGTGTTTCAAAGCGGCGCTTGTTGAGTTCAGTACCGTAGTACTTGAGCATGGCCGAGGTAGCACCTACACCCTGACCAGATTTGACCTCGTCTGTTACACGCTCTGCTGTAAAACCAAAACAGGCGGCGTCAATTTCCCAACTCGCCACGTCAGCGCGCAGCATTGGATTATTCATACGCCCCTGTTCAAGACCCAGCACCTGACTGGCATGTTGACTGAGGCTTTCACCACCGACAACCGCCGACCCCATACCACCAATCATTTCACGCTCATGAGTCAGCAGATATTTAGCGATAGTCCAGCCATGATTGACATCACCCACCACTTGATCTTTTTCCACCCGCACATCATCGAGGAAGGTCTCACAGAAAGGTGAGCTACCGGAAATCAGCTTGATGGGCTTTGGCGTTACGCCCGGTGTTTCCATATCGAAGAGCACCAGACTGATACCCATTTGCTTTTTGGCTTCTGTATCGGTGCGCAGCAGACAGAACATCCAGTCGGCTTTGTCGCCGTAGGAGGTCCAGACTTTTTGGCCATTGGCGATAAAGTGATCGCCCATATCTTCACCCTTAGATTGCAGACCGGCCAGATCCGAGCCAGCGCCGGGTTCTGAATAACCCTGACACCAGCGAATTTCGCCCCGCACTATCGGCGGCAGATGCTGTTGCTTGAGGGCCTCTGAACCAAACTTAAGCAGCGCTGGGCCAATCATCCAAATACCAAAGCTGTCCAGTGGTGAGCGAGCATTGATACGGGCCATCTCTTCTTTAAGCACCTTGCGCTGCCCTTTATCCAAACCGCCGCCACCGTATTCGGTGGGCCAATCCGGCGCAGTCCAACCTTTGGCTGCCATGCGCTCCATCCACAGCTTTTGATCTTCGCTGGCAAATGTGTAGTTGCGGCCACCCCAACAGGCATCGTCGCCACCGCTGGTAGGCTGGCGCATTGATAGCGGGCAGTTCTGCTCTAGCCAGTCCCGGGTTTCATGCCTGAAAGCTTGTAAATCACTCACATTAGTCTCCTGCTGTGTCACACAAATAAAAAGGGTTAAAAAAGCGACTGCCAAGACAGCAATCACTGGGTATTTTTGATGAATTGAACTTACAGTATGTTATTGTGACTTTCAAGTATTTGCAGGTCGCTGTGCTTATTTTAACTATCATCAGGCATTATTTTGCCCTAGTAAAATGGCCCTCTAGCGGCCATTATGTAGCCGCGTAAGACACTGCCGAGAAATAACGCCAACAGATCAAATCATAGGAATAAAGCCTCCATGAGCGAAGCACTGCAACAACTACTGAATATTCTTAAGCTGGAAAAAATTGACGAGACAATTTATCGCGGCGTTACGCCAGAAACCAATAACAAGCGTGTGTTTGGTGGTCAGGTTTTTGCCCAGGCTATGCGTGCCGCTCAAGACACAGTGCCAACTGATCGCATGGTGCACTCACAGCACGCCTACTTCTTGCGTCCCGGTGACCCAAGCGTGCCGATCCTGTATCAGGTGGATGGCATTCGCGATGGCGGCTCGTTTACCACTCGCCGGGTTGTAGCCTCCCAGCGCGGCAAAGCTATTTTCAATACCGAACTGTCATTTCAGGTCATGGAACCAGGCCTATCCCATCAGGCGGACATGCCCGATTGTGTTGGACCTGAAGGTCTCGAAGATGACAATATTCGCTGGGCCAAGCTTAGAGAAATGATGGCTGACAAAGCCGACACAGGGGCTATAGCTCATCGCCCGGCGCTGCGCCCTATCGAAATGCGCACAGTGAATCCAGTGGATCTGATGAATCCAACTGCGCATCCAGCAGAACAATTTGTCTGGGTAAAAGCAGCGGGATCGCTGTCGGATACAGAGCAGGATCCAGGCCTCCAGCGCGCCATTTTGGCCTATGCCTCAGACTTCAGTTTAATGGGCACTTCACTGCTGCCCCATGCAATCAACTTTATGAACAACAAACTCCAGGCAGCATCCCTAGACCATTGCATCTGGTTTCACGACGAATTTAAAGTGGATGAATGGATGCTCTACTGCATGGACAGTCCCCGCAGCAGCCACAGTCGGGGACTAAGCCGCGGCTCGTTTTTCTCGCGGGATGGCCGGCTGGTTGCCAGTACAATTCAAGAGGGCTTGATACGTTTGCGCAGCTGATAACTGCTTATTAGGCCAAAATTTTCTCTAAAGCAGACCTAATTTGAGTTGGAATCGCCACAGACTTATCCGTGGCGCGATTGACAAAAACATGGGTGAAGGTGCCGACTGCGGAAGCGGTTTCGGCGCCCTGCTTAAAAATCGCGATACCGTATTCCACTGAGCTATTACCCAG
>JAFMBU010000186.1 GCA_017858295.1 Porticoccaceae bacterium
ACGGCCTGGGCATCTTCCCCAAGGTGCGAGAGCATCACCAAACTGTGGAACCAGAGATCCGCTGTCTCGTAGATAAGCTTAGTGTTGTCGCCGCTATCCTGGGCATCTCGTGCGGCTAAAATGGTTTCAATGCTCTCTTCGCCGACCTTCTCAAGAATCTTATTCAGGCCGCTGCTGTGCAGGCTGGCGACATAGGAGTCGTCTGCTGAGGCGGCTTTACGCGCTTCTAATACAGCGCACAGCTGTGCCAACACATCGCCGCTCGATCGCTTATCTGTCATAGGTAAATATCCTTTGGATCTTTGATTACAGAGTCTACGCTTTTCCAGACTCCGTTCTCGAGTACTCGATAAAAGCAGGATTCACGGCCTGTGTGGCAAGCAATGCCTCCGAGCTGTTCGATCTGCATCACAATCACATCGCTGTCACAGTCGAGGCGCAGTTCTTTAATCTGCTGCACATGGCCGGACTCTTCACCTTTGCGCCAGAGTTTTTTTCGTGATCGCGACCAGTAAACAGCACGCTGTTCGTCGACGCTGAGTTGCAGTGCTTCGGCATTCATCCAGGCAACCATAAGCACGCGGCCGGTTGCCGCATCTTGGGCAATGGCGGGAACCAGTCCGTCGCTGTTCCAGGTTATATCGTCTAGATAACTCATATCCAAAAGTACCGTAATAATAAGTCTTGAAATTATGGCAGTTGTTTTGGGCCAACAACAGCAAAAAACACTAGCGCAGCAGCAAGATCAACAGGCCAACAGCAACCAATGTCAGGCTGGGTACTGGCACCTGCGCCAGTGATTCAGCCCAGCTGTTAAAAGCAAGGCCGAAACCCACACCCACAGCGGCAGCGCTGACCCAGGGTATTAGTCGACGCAGTGGCTGAGACGTTGCCGCCGGCGCTGGGGCAGGTGCCACAGTAGTTTGCGCGGGATTCTCTGCTGTTTGTTGAGCGGTCTTAAGGGCCGAGTAAATCAACGGTGGAATCTCTGGGAGCTGTTCCAACCAGTCTGGCACTAGCTGTTTAAATTGTTTAAACAGGCTCTTGGGGGAGTAGCGCTCTTTTAACCAGCGATCCAAAAATGGCTTGGCGGTAGTCCAGAGATCCAGCTGGGGATAGAGCTGACGGCCCAGTCCCTCAATATTCAACAGCGTCTTTTGCAACAGCACCAGTGACGGCTGCACTTCCATATCAAAGCGTCGCGCCGTGGTAAATAGGCTGATCAGCATATGGCCGAGAGAAATCTCATTTAGCGGGCGCTGAAAAATAGGTTCGCAGACCGCACGAATAGCCCCGGTAAATTCATTCACAGGGGTAGTTTTGGGCACCCAGCCAGAGCGAATATGCAGCTCCGCCACTTTGCGGTAGTCGCGCTGGAAGATGGCAATCAAATTGCGCGCCATATAGTACTGATCTTCCTTGCTCAGGGAGCCCATAATTGCGCAGTCGATGCCGATATAAGAGGGCTTTTTCGGATTGCTTGTATCGACAAAGATATTGCCCGGATGCATATCCGCATGGAAAAAATTGTGTTCAAAGACCTGAGTAAAAAAGATCTCCACGCCGCGCTCGGCAAGCAGTTTAAAATCAATTCCCGCCTCTTTTAGGTCGGCAATATTGGTTACCGGCGTGCCGTATATACGCTCCATTACCAGTACTTTTTCGTTGGAGTAGTCCCAATTGATCTTGGGCACATAGAGCAGTGGTGAGCCGTCAAAATTATGTCTTAGCAGGGAGGCATTGGCGCCTTCAGCCTGCAAATTAAGCTCGTCATAGATAACCTGCTCGTAATCTGCAATCACCTCCACCGGGCGCAGGCGACGGCCATCCTGACTGTATTTAGCCAATAGCCGGGCCAGGGTATACATCAGCGCTATATCTTTGCTTATGGTTTGTTCAATATTCGGGCGCACCGCTTTAACCACCACATCACTGCCGTCTTTTAAGACTGCGGCGTGAACCTGAGCCACTGAGGCCGAGGCTAGAGGCTCTTTTTCAAAGCTTAGGAAAATTTCGTCGACGCTGTCCCCCAGGGCCTGTTCCACAATCTGACGAAATGTGTCTGAATCAAAGGGCGCAACATTGTCTTGCAGATGAGCCAGCTCCGAGCAGATATCCGCTGGTACCAGATCCGGTCTAGTGGACAGCAGCTGACCAAATTTAACAAAGATTGGGCCCAGACTTTCCAGCGCTTTGCGCAGCCGTTCACCGCGACTGACTTTCGGTTTGCCCCAGAGAATGGCAGGGGACAGCAGCAGACGCAGTGGCAATGGCGTCTTACTTTTGTCGAGCAACGTGTCGAGGCGGTATTTAAAAACAACTCGGGCAATCGCAGCCAGACGCCGCAGGCGAATCAAGAGTTGGACCCCTTTGCAGGACTGTTTTGATCAGCCAATATTTTACTGAGAATCTGACCGCTTTTATTGATTCGTGCCGCGGCCCGTTCGACGCCGCTGGAGAGCTCACGCACCTGCTTGGAGAAGCCGTCGAACTCTGGTGAAGTGGGTGTCACTCGCAACTCTTCCTGGGCTACTTCGGCGGCGGCAGACTTTGCTCGCTGACCCATATCTTTGGCCATGGAAGCCGATTTGCGGAGCTTTTCAGCCATTAAATGAGCGGGAATATCGCCGATAACGGCGGCTAAAATAGCCTCCCAATCAACATCAAGTTCGCTCATTAACCTATTGATTTCAATCAAAAAGTTAAGGTCACCTGATACCTTAACGCCGCTGCCTGAGAAGGATGCCTGGGAGGCTGAGTTAACCGCTAGTCCCGCAATGGCAACCAGTGAGCCAGACACAGTGGTATCGGCCTTATCTTGCCAGTTGCTGTGTAACATAATGCCCTGGCTATTGGTTTCCATAGCCAGCTTAAGGGGTGGCACGGTGCTTTCAATAAGCAGTAACTTGCCTTCCAATTCACCCATCTTACGCAAGGTTGCTGGGTCATATTTCAGAGCACCATTGATCAGGTTTTCCGCTGTTTCAAATGCGCCGGACTGCAGTGCGGAGAAAAACACTAGGCTTTAACCCCACGGTGCAGTGCGACGATACCGCCGGTCATATTGTGGTAATCGCAGTTACTAAAGCCGGCTTTTTCCACCATGGCCATCAGGGTTTCCTGATCTGGGTGCATGCGAATGGACTCGGCCAGATATTGGTAGCTGTCTGCATCACTGGCAAAGAGCTTGCCTAGTTTGGGCAGAATATTAAATGAGTAGCCGTCATAGATCTTCGACAGCACTGTGCTCGGTGGCTTGGAAAACTCCAGCACCAACAGCTTGCCGCCGGGCTTAAGCACACGATGCATGGAGCGCAGGGCCATCTCTTTATCGGTGACATTGCGCAGGCCAAAGGCGATGGTAATTACATCGAAGGTATTGTCCGGGAAGGGCAGATACTGAGCGTTGGCCTGAGCGAACTGAATATTGTTGGCGATACCGCGATCGAGCAGGCGGTCACGGCCGACTTTGAGCATGGAGTCATTGATGTCGGCCAGCACAACCAGCCCGTCGCTGCCGACAATGCGGGAAAACTTAGCTGCCAGATCACCTGTGCCACCGGCTATATCCAATACCTTGTGGCCGCGGCGCACACCGGACATCTCGATGGTGACACGCTTCCACAGGCGGTGGATACCGGCTGACATCAGATCATTCATCAGGTCATAGCTGGAGGCGACGGAGTGGAAGACCTCGGCAACTTTGCCGGCCTTCTCTTCGCTGTTAACGGTTTGGAAACCAA
>JAFMBU010000187.1 GCA_017858295.1 Porticoccaceae bacterium
AGAACCCCGCGGTCACCCTGTTTAGTGGCATACATTAGCATAGCCCCATTGGGCGCAACCGTCGGAGATTCGTCGAGTCTGGTTTCAGTCAGTTCAATCATTCTGCCTGTCTTAAGGTCGAAGGAGGCGATATGAAAAGTGTCACTCTGACGATGCACCATGGCCATTGTGCGGCCGTCTGGCGCCAGACTTGGGCGAGCGTTGTAATTGCCGCTGAATGTTAGGCGCTCAGCAGCCCTGCTGGCAATATTTAATTTATATATCTGCGGGGTGCCGCCACGATCTGAGGTAAACAACAGATGTTTGCCATCGGGCATCCAGGTGGGTTCTGTATCAATGGCAAAGTGCCGAGTCAGACGAGAGAATTTGCCACTCTGTAAATCCAGCAGATACAGTTCTGGATTGCCGTCTTTAGATAGTACTAGGGCCATCTGGGTGCCATCGGGGGACCATGAGGGCGCGCCGTTGAGACCGGTAAAATTGGTTAGCTGCTCTCGCTGTGCAGTGACTAGATTCTGTCGGAAGATAGCTGGACGACCAGTTTCAAAGGACACATAGGCGAGCTCTTTGCCATTGGCAGACCAGGCCGGTGACATAATCGGTTCACCGGATTCCAAAACCAGCTTCTCTCTGGCGCCGTCGGCATCGGCTACATTTAACCTGTAAGTGTAAACGTCATTGTTGCGGGTGGCGGTGACATAGGCCAGTCGCGTGGAAAAGGCACCGCGAATGCCGGTGATTTCCTCATAGACTTTGTCGCTGATCAGGTGCGCCAGATCACGCATTTGTGTGCTGGTGCCGCTGACCTTGTGGGTCAAGACAGTTTTTTGGCCGCTGACATTTAATAGGCTAAATTCTATTTGGTAGCGACCTTCAGCTATAGCGCGCATATTTCCAGCAACCAGATACTCAGCGCCCAAAAGACGCCAGTCGCGGTAGTAGACCTCTGAGGCTGAACTTGGAAAGGCGAGCATATCGCGACGTTCCATGGGAGCAAACAGGCCGCTGCGGGCCAGGTCCGCCTCGACGATCGCGCTGATATCCTCGGAGGACTGGATTCCGCCCATGGCGATTGGCGCTATGGCAATTTTGGTCGGCTGATCATTGCCCTGGGTCACGCGAATAACCAGCTCGCTGTAGCTCGGCGAAGCCACTGCCAACAGCAGTGCCGCTAGCAACGTGCGAACGATTGAGGATTTGGCGATTCTAACTGTCATTGCATCACTACCTTATAATCTGAGATCTTCTGGACTAAATGCGACATCCACCTGACGGAATTTGCGTTCAAATAAGTCCGGCTTCATGCCCTGCAATTCAACAAACTGTTCGACTTTTAGCGCTGCCTGCTCCACCGAGCGGTCAAAGGCTGTGTCACCACTGGAGGTGAGTATAGTCACTCCCACTATGCGCCCGGTGGGAACTAGGCGAATACGGATTAAGGTTTCCATACCCAATCGTGCGCTGGGGGGGCGACTCCAATTCTGCGACAGGCGCTGCTGAATAAGTTGTCGGTAACTGTTGGCTACACGCTCGTCTTCCTGAGCATTGATCTCAGCCTGTTCGGCCGCTACCGCTTCGGCAAACTCTGTTTCTATGCGTTTGCGCTCGGCTTCTTCGGCAGCTGCTTGTTCATCTCGGCGTCGCTGTTCTTCAGCCAAACGTAATTCCTCGAGACGTTTCTTTTCGCTGAGCGCTGCAATACGCTCTTGCTCGCGCTTTTTATCCTCGGCTTTTTTCTGCGCTGCCAGCTTGTCTCGACGCTGCTTGTCTCGACGTTTTTTCGCCTCACGCTTTTGCTTGGCTACATCGACCTTGGGTTTCCGTGGCGCGACTGTCTTCTTTGGCGCCAACTCTACTAGCTTAGCTTCAATAAATTGCGGCTGTATCATTACTCTAGACGTTTCCGGTTCCCAGCCCACAAAGAGCACCGCAAGCAGACCAAGGTGCAGTGCGAGACTGACCAGAACGGCGACTGAGTAACTGAGAAAACTGCCCATATTAATTCGGTGGTGGCTCCGTAACCAACCCCACTGAGGGTGCTCCGGCGGCCTGCAGCTCGCTCATCAGATTAACCACTACACCGTAATCCACCTTGCTATCGCCCCATACCAAGACTGGGGTTTTCGGTGTCTGACGGAGTATTTTACCGACTCGCTGTTTGATTACATCGAGACTTTGAATCTGATTTTCGCCCTTCACGTCAATCCAATAACTGCCATCGGCCTTAATCGAGACAATAAAGGGTTCTTGGTCCTTGGCATCCATAGGCGCTGAATTAGCTTCAGGCAGGTCCACTTTGACACCCTGCATCAGCAGTGGCGCGGTAATCATAAATACCACCAGCAACACCAGCGTCACGTCTATATAGGGTACGACGTTGATCTCGGCAACCAGTTTTCGTTTTGTTCGTTTTGTCTTCACGTTTCGAGCCTCAAAAGCTTATCCATTTGCTAACTGCGCTTGAGCCAATTAGTTGGCGCGAATCTGGCGGTGCAAAATACTCGAAAACTCCTCGGCGAAGGTTTCGTAGCTGCTGTTCATGGTTTCCACTATGGCGGCATAGCGGTTGTAGGCGATTAGTGCGGGAATCGCGGCAAACAGGCCCATGGCGGTGGCTATCAGAGCTTCGGAGATTCCGGGAGCCACTGTGGCTAGGGTTGCCTGCTGCACCATGGCAAGGCCACGGAAGGAGTTCATGATTCCCCAGACTGTGCCAAATAGACCTATATAGGGGCTTACTGAGGCGACACTGGCAAGAAATGGCAAGCTGATATTGAGCTTTTCGTCTTCTCGAGACAGAGCCACACGCATGGCGCGGTCAGTGCCTTCCATGATCGCATCGGGATCGGCTTTATCGGTTTGAGCTAGACGGTTAAATTCACGAAACCCAGCGCGAAAGACATTTTCTACACCGTCGCGGCCACCATGTTCTTTAGCCTCCTGAGTCAGTTCGCCGTAAAGTTTGTTGAGATCCACGCCGGACCAAAAGGCATCTTCAAACTGGCGGAAGCCACGCTGAGCAGCGTTGAGGAAAATCCCCCGCTGGACAATCATTATCCAAGACATAATTGAGGCGACAAATAAAATCCCCATAACCAGTTGCACTAGCACGCTGGCATTGGAGATCAGGTGCCAAATGGACATATTTTCTTCTATCAACTGTATAACTCCCTGTTTAGCAAAATTGGGTTCTTAAAGTCTTTGGTTAAAGCTCTCGGTTAAAGCTCTCGGTTAAAGCAGTAAACATAGGCTTGGGCATGCCCTGAGGCCGCTTGCTGGTGGAATTAATGCAAGCCACTTTGACCCACCCCTCCACCAACAGTTCGTCGCCACGAAAAACTTGCTGGGTCATTTCAAAGGTTACGCGGCTGGCTTTACTCAGTACGGCGGTAACGCTTATCTGGTCATCCAGTATCGCCGGGCTATGGTATTTCAAGGACACTTGGCTAACCACAAACTGCATATCATCAAATAAGGCAGGCTTATCAAAGCCGAGACTGCGCATCAATTCGGTGCGCGCACGTTCCATATATTTTAGATAGTTGGCGTAGAAAACTATGCCACCGGCATCGGTATCTTCAACATAGACACGGATGGGCAGACGAAACTCTGCCAGAGAATCAGTCATCCCGGGTATCCAGATTTTTTTCCATTGGCTG
>JAFMBU010000188.1 GCA_017858295.1 Porticoccaceae bacterium
CTACGACTCTGCTGTGCTTCGCCTATTTGGTTATTAATTCCATTTTCTCAGTAAATTCTTTGTCACCCTGCTACAGGGGGAAATTTTTCTAATAAAAGCGCAATTTTTCTTCTCTAGTCTGCTGCTAACATTTGATTTTTTTAAAGGCTAATTATTTAGCCCTCTGTATCTGGAGCCATGGCATGTCTGTTTTTTCTCACAGTGAATTTGATGATCATCAGCAGGTCGCTTTTTTTAACGATGGGGCATCGGGCCTCAAAGCCATTATTGCTGTGCATAACACCAACCTTGGCCCAGCGCTGGGGGGCTGTCGCATGTGGCCCTATGAATCTGAGGATGAGGCGCTCACCGATGTGTTGCGTCTGTCTCGGGGAATGACTTACAAATCAGCTCTCGCTAACTTGAGTCTGGGGGGTGGCAAAGCGGTGATTATCGGCGATCCTGCGCGAGACAAAAGCGATGCGTTACTCCATGCCATGGGAGATTTTATTCAGGGACTTGGCGGGCGCTATATCACCGCTGAAGACTCCGGGACCTCGGTCGCCGATTTACTTAAGATCGGTGAAAAAACCGATTTTGTCAGCGGTATCGATAAAGTCTCTGCCCACGGCGGCGATCCATCCCCCAGCACCGCCTATGGTGTTTTTGTCAGTCTTCGCGAAGCGGTGTATCACAAACTCGGGCGCACTGATCTAAACGGCGTGAAAGTGGCCGTTCAAGGCCTCGGCAATGTAGGCTATCGCCTTGCTGAGCAGCTGAGTGATGCAGGTGCAGAGCTCTATGTCACTGATATTATCCAGGCCAATGTGGACCGTGCTGTGCGTGAATTAAACGCCATAGCAGTAAAGGGCGACCAGATCTTTTCACTGGATGTAGATGTGTTTGCCCCCTGTGCTCTGGGTGCGGCGATCAATGATCAGACCATTCCACAGCTCAGAGCCGCTATTGTTGCTGGTGCGGCCAATAACCAGTTGGCCACTGCGAAACATGGCTATCAACTGCACCAGCGCGGTATCCTCTATGCGCCGGACTACGTGGTTAATGCTGGGGGAATTGTTGATGTTTTCTATCAGCGAAAGATGCTCGAAGAAGGCTACGGCCTAGATAATTATGCTGCCGACTTGGACGCCAAGGTGGAGGGCATTGGTGCCACTCTGCGAGAAATCTTTGTCCGCAGTGATAGGGAGAATGTCCCTACATTTGTGATTGCAGATCAGGTTGCCGAAGAGCGTTTTGCTGGCGCCAACAGTCTTTATCAGCCCGACCCCGCTGTTGCTTAGAGTAAATGCCCCAGTGGCAATTCCGTCTTGTAGCAAATCGGTTTTAGAGAGAAGCTACTCTTGACATGATCCACACCGTTGACCTGAGTTAACTGATCGAGAAACTCTTGGTAGGCAAAAAGGTCCGGTGTCACTACTCGAATCAGATAATCAAAATCCCCAGTCATCAAGTAGCACTCCATTACCTGAGGCCACTCCAGCACTCGCTGGGCAAAATGATCGAGATCTTTTTTCACCTGGTGGTGCATGGTCACCTGAACAAATACTGTAACCGGCAATCCCGCTTTGCGTGGGTCGATCAAGGTGACGCGTCGAGAAATATAGCCTAGAGTCTCCAAATTCTTAACCCGTCTGGAACAGGGTGAGGGCGATAGAAAAATTTTTTCAGAGAGTTCCAAATTGGAAATACTGGCATCTGATTGCAGAATATCCAGTATCTTCCAGTCAATATTATCCAACTTATAGTCAGTCATAGAATGCTTGCCCAATTGTCGTCGCCGATATGTTTTTATCTGAGTTTAGGCGCTTCGTTGCGGGAAACGTCAAAATCAAATAATGCCATAGCTTTAAAACTGTTTGGTACGTTTTATTACTATAGATAAATAACCGCAACAAATCCCTAACTTGATATATTTTTGCGCAATTTAATATCTTGGCAAGGTCCGTTAAACCAATACTTTGGCAGGATTCTCTAGGCTACCTCATGCTAATTTTGTAGCTATAAATAAGACTTAAACGATTATTTTTCAGGTGCGGAGATCAGACTAAAACCGCTGTTTGAGAGTAAAAGTGTAAGAGGTGTTAAATGGCAGTTAAGAATCCCCCCCAGACTAGACAGCCTGAGACCGATAGGGCCTCTGAGCCAGAGTTAATTACTACTCCGGTATTTTTAGATACATCGTCCTTGAGCATCCCCACCCTGAAACAGCTTCAGGCTGATGGTGAGCTCTGTCCCGGCGCTGCAGTGGCGCCAATGTCCTCGGAACTGGCAACAAAAATCTATACCGATATGCTCTATACCCGTCTTCTTGACGAGCGCATGGTTGGCGCCCAGCGCCAGGGGCGCTTAAGTTTTTATCTCACCTGTACCGGCGAGGAAGCCTCAGTCGCCGGAACCATTGCTGCATTTCAATCCGACGATATGGTTATGGCCCAGTATCGCGAACAGCTGGCGCTGCGCTACCGTGGCTTTACCACTGAGCAGTTTATGAATCAGTTGTTTAGCAATATCGAGGACCTCGGCAAAGGTCGCCAGATGCCAGTTCACTATGGCAGTCGCGAGCTACACTTTATGACCATCAGCTCGCCACTGGCGACCCAGATCCCCCAGGCAGCGGGCTATGCCTACGGTCAAAAACTGGCTGGCAAAAATGCCTGCACCCTCTGCTATTTCGGCGAGGGCGCAGCCTCAGAAGGGGACTTCCACGCTGGCTTAAATATGGCCGCAGTATTGAAATGCCCAGTGGTATTTGTCGCACGCAACAATGGCTATGCGATCTCCACGCCGTCCTCCGAGCAATTCGCTGGCAATGGTATCGCCTCTCGGGGTGTGGGTTATGGAATTAAAACCATCCGCGTCGATGGCAACGATATTCTCGCTGTTTATAGCGCCGCGGTGGAGGCGCGTAAAATTGCCGTCGAACAACAGCAGCCTGTATTGATTGAAACCATGAGCTACCGCCTTGGTGCTCACTCCACCTCAGATGATCCCACAGGCTATCGCAGCCGCGAAGAAGAGCAGCAGTGGCGTGAAAACGATCCTATCAGCCGCATGAAAAACTGGTTGGTAAAACAGAATTGGTGGGATGAACAGCGGGAAGAGGCATTGCAGGCAGAGTTTAGGCAAGAGATTTTGGCCCAGGTCAAACTTGCCGAGAAACGTCCCAAACCGGCTTTGAACGAGCTGATCGCTGATGTCTATCAGACTCCACCTACGCAGTTGCTTGAGCAGTTAGAGGGCCTAGAAAAACATATTGCCAAGTATCCTGATCACTATCCAGCTTGTGGTCTAGATCAGGATTCTGCCCATAACTCGGCTCAGGAGGGTGCGAAATGAATAGTTCAGTAAAAAGCCCAGACAGGGGTAGCAGTAATGCCCAGAGTTCAGACACTACAGTTATGACCACAACCAAAATGAATCTGCTCCAGGCGGTAAATAGCGCTCTGGATACAGCCATGACGGCCAACCCTGGAGTGGTATGTCTGGGTGAAGATATCGGCAAGTTTGGCGGTGTCTTCAGAGCCACCAGCAACCTTCAGGATAAGCATGGTGAACTGCGCTGCTTTAACACCCCCCTTACAGAACAGGGCATAGTTGGATTTGCTATAGGGCTAGCAGCACAGGGTTCGGTGGCGGTGGCGGAGATCCAATTTGCCG
>JAFMBU010000189.1 GCA_017858295.1 Porticoccaceae bacterium
TGCAGTATTAGGGCCCAAAATCAAGAACGCAGTAAACCAGTGAGATCCTTCGACTGCGCTCAGGATGACAAGTTGGGCGCTGTGTTTACTTGGGCTGTTTCCCCGCTCAAGGCTATTTCCCCGCTCAGGGCTGTTGATTCCAGCGTACACATTCATCAAGGGTGACGCCGGAGCCGCCAAAGATATCTAGGGCGCTGCCAATGGTGAGGTCGACACTGCCTTTGGAGAGTGACTGCACTAGTTCGAGGTCGGCGAGGGAGCGGGCGCCACCGGCATAGGTGGTGGGTAGGGTGCAGCAGTTGCCTAGCAGGCTGACGAGGTCGCGGTCGATTCCCGCCTGGAGTCCTTCGACATCTGCGGCGTGAATTAAAAATTCTGCGCAGTGGCTTTCCAGTTCGGTGATGGTTTGTTGATTAACCGGCATGCTGGTGATGGTTTGCCAGCGATCCGTGGCGATCATCCAGCCTTCTTGAGTTTTGCGGCAACTCAGGTCTAGGACTAATCTGTCGGCACCCACTTCGGCTTTAATTTTTTCCAGGCGGGACCAAGAGAAATCGCCATTCTCAAATAAATAGGAGGTGACAATAATTGCTGAGGCGCCGGCTTCTAAATAACTTGTGGCGTTTTCACGATTGACGCCACCGCCAAACTGCATACCGTTGGGGTAGGCTGCTAGAGCTTCGAGAACTTGCTGTTGATTGTTGGGGCCCAGCGCAATTACGTGACCGCCGGTGAGGCCCAGCTGGTTATAGAGACTGGCATAGTAGGCTGCATTGTGAGTGCTAACGAAGTTGGTCTCGGCACCGGAATCATTGAGGCTGCCGCCGACAATCTGTTTTACCTGACCCTGGTGAAGATCTATACATGGACGAAACGCGGTCAAGGTGCCTACTCCGGATGGGGTTGAGAGGGCGCTAGTATAGCTTACTGGCCTGCAGTGCCAACTATTTGGCGAGGCTGCAGGCCAAGTTTCTTGCCTAGGCCTCGGCTATTTCAAATGCGAGTAACTCTGCTCCGCCATCGACCAATTCACCAGGTTGATAAAAGAATTCACTGACTTTGCCGTCGCTGGGGGCGACGATGCTATGTTCCATCTTCATTGCCTCCATGACCATTAGTGTTTCGCCTTTGGCTACCATTGCGCCCACATCCACCAGCAGGGTAACCACTGTGCCGTTCATGGGTGCGGCTAGGTTGCCACCACTCTCCTGGGCTTGGTCGAGGCCTAAGTCAGGTTGTGTTGCGGCGCAGCGAAAAACACCATTTGGCGTAAATAGCATAAAGCCGCTTTCGTCGCTGACCACTTTTATATTGGCTGGTAGCGCTGAATCTGCTGCCATCGCTTCAACCTGTTCTGTGCCAATAGTGATATTTATCTGCTGTGGGCTGTTGTCACTGATACGCCAATGATTAACCAGATGCCATGGGGAATTGGGTTCATTGGATTGTTCGGCCAGATCTTGGGCGGTGTTTTTGCGTTCGCTGAGTATGGCCTGTGCAGCCAATGGTGCGGCGTAGTCGAGATCTGCTTGGCGACGATGAAAAATCTCGTCCTCATGCTCTTCGATAAAACCGGTATTCACATCACCGCGGCGGAAGGCTTGGCTGCTGGCGAGGTTGTAGAGAAACGCAATATTAGTGGTGACGCCGGCGATTTTATATTCGCTTAGGGCTTGGATGAGGCGCTCTAGGGCGCGCTCTCGGTCAATGTCCCAGACCACTAGTTTGGTGATCATTGGGTCGTAAAATACTGAGATTTCATCTCCTTGGGTAACGCCGCTGTCGATGCGCACATGGGCTGTTTCCAGTGGTGCTTGCAGCACTGTTAGTCTGCCGGTTGAGGGCAGAAAGTCATGCTCAGGATCTTCGGCGTAAATCCGTGCTTCAAAGGCGTGACCCTTGATGTTTAATTGACCCTGAGTGCAGGGCAGGGGTTCGCCATTGGCGACTCGCAACTGCCATTCTACGAGATCTTGGCCGCTGATCATTTCGGTGACTGGATGCTCTACTTGAAGGCGGGTGTTCATCTCCATAAAGAAAAATTCACCGCTGCTGTCGAGAAGAAATTCCACTGTGCCGGCGCCTTGATAATTGATCGCAATGGCGGCGCGAATTGCCGCTTCACCCATGCGTTGGCGCAACTCTTCGGTCATGCCTGGGGCCGGTGCTTCTTCGATTACCTTTTGGTGGCGGCGCTGTAGTGAGCAGTCGCGCTCGAATAGGTGAACTGCATTGTTGTGCTGATCGCAGAAGACTTGAATTTCCACATGGCGAGGCTGTTGGAGATATTTCTCCACTAGCATTATTTCATCGTTAAAGCTGTTTTTGGCTTCGCGCTTGGCGGCGGCCAATGCCTGGTCAAATTCATCTGCTTGGTAGACCGCGCGCATACCTTTGCCACCGCCTCCGGCGGCGGCTTTGAGCAGTACCGGGTAGCCCATATCCTCTGCGGACTGTTTGAGAATGGCGGGGCTTTGGTCGTCGCCATGATAGCCGGGGACCAGGGGCACATTGGCTTTTGCCATGATGTTTTTGGCGGCGGATTTGGAACCCATGGCCAATATGGCCTCGACTGGGGGGCCGATAAATACAAGATTGTTAGCTTCGCACTGGCGGCAAAAGTCGGCGTTTTCAGAGAGGAAACCATAGCCTGGGTGGATTGCCTGAGCGCCGCTGCTGAGGGCGGCTTGGATGATTTTGTCGATGACCAAATAGGATTCGTTGGAGGGGGATGGACCTATGTGGATGGCTTCGTCGGCTTGGCTGACATGCAGTGAATTGCGGTCAGCATCGCTGTAGACAGCAACGGTTTTAATGTCCATTTTTTTCGCCGTCTGGATTATACGACAGGCGATTTCACCGCGGTTGGCGATTAGTATTTTGGTAAACATGTTTGTGTCCATTTGTTGCTGGTTGTAGTCGGTTCTTTTATTACGCTGCCATTCTGCATGAGATCCTTCGGTTCGCTGCGCTCTCTCAGGATGACAGGGTGGGGTGTCACCCGAGCCTTGTTTTGTTATTCCGAGGTCGCTCCTGTTCTTCCTGACGCCACTCCTGTCATTCCTGACGCCACTCCTGTCATCCCGAGCGTAGTCGAGGGATCTCCTTGGTGTATTGCCTTGTCGCTTTACGCTGCCATTGTGTAGGAGATCCTTCGGTTCGCTGCGCTCTGTCAGGATGAGATCCTTCGGTTCGCTGCGCTCTGTCAGGATGAGATCCTTCGGTTCGCTGCGCTCTCTCAGGATGATATCCGCCGTGGGCGGATATCACATTCTGAAGAGGCCAAATTTGGTCTCTTTTATCACTCGGTTATGACTTGCGGAAATCGACAGGCCCAACACCATTCGCGTATCCGCTGGATCAATCACGCCGTCGTCCCAGAGTCTTGCGGAGGCGTAATAGGGATGCCCCTGATGCTCATAGTCATCCATAATCGGCTGCTTAAAATGGGCTTCTTCCTCGTCACTCCAGTCAATCCCGTCACGCTCATACTTGTCTCTGGTGACCTGTGCCAATACACCAGCTGCTTGCTCACCTCCCATCACTGAGATGCGCGCATTGGGCCACATAAACATAAATCTTGGGTCATAGGCGCGACCACACATGCCGTAGTTGCCGGCACCAAATGAACCGCCA
>JAFMBU010000190.1 GCA_017858295.1 Porticoccaceae bacterium
ATGACAGGCTGGTTGCCACCCTGCGCGGTTTACCTAGTCACCCTGCGCACTCTACCTTGTCATCCTGAGCGTAGCCGAAGGATCTCCTGCAGCACGCTGCGTCTTTATAAGGTGCCAAGCCCAAAGAGATCCCTCCACTGCGGTCGGGATGACAGACTGGTTGCCACCCTGCGCACTCTACCTTGTCATCCTGAGCACCCTACTTTGTCATCCTGCGCAGTTTACTTTGTCATCCTGAGCCCCTTACTTTGTCAGCCTGGGCACCTTACCTTGTCATCCTGAGCGAAGCCGAAGGATCTCCTGCAGCACACTGCGTCTTTATAAGGTACAAACCCCACAACCAGTCTTCGCACTGGCCGCCAAAGACAACCAGCGCCCAGCCTTGCCATCATAGCGCTGCATCTCTCCATGCTGCTGAAAATACCCCAGCACCATTCTTATTACCGTAGTCGCCTGCAAGCTCCCCATAGCGCCCAGCACCGGACCCACAACCCCAGAGTTCGAGCAATTTTGCAGCGGCTCTGGCGAGTCTCGATCAATAATACAGTTAAGGCACAAACGACCATGGGTGGCAAAATCAAAAGCCACCAACTGCCCTTCCCAACCCAGCGCCGACGCGCTCACAAAGCCAATCTTATTTTTATGGCAAGCACTGTTCATCAACTGCCGAGCCGCCAAGTTATCAGTGCAGTCGACAACAATATCCTGATTGCCGATCAACTCATCGGTTATCTCAGCCGCGTGACTGCTGACGCTAATATGGGGGTTTAGAGCACGCAACTCACGTTCAGCACATTCCACCTTATATAGATCACAGTCCGTCTCTCGATAGAGAATCTGTCGCTGCAGATTGCTCAACTCAACCACATCCGCATCGCACAACGACAAATGCCCAACCCCCGCCGCAGCCAAATACAGCGCAACCGGACAACCCAGCCCACCGAGACCCACAATTAATACCCGTGCCTGAGAAAGCTTCTGTTGCCCAGCCTCGCCAATATCGTCCATCAACAGATGGCGGCTATAGCGCATAAACTGCTCATGGCTGAGTTCCAGACTCATGAAAAAAGTCGCTCTGCTGCAGCCAAATCCTCAGGCGTATTAATATTAAAAAATGGGTTTATTGGCTGCTCTGGCCAGTCGAGATAAGCCGTATTTAACTCAGCTAACAGAGACTTAAAACCACCCATTTTCTTAACTAATAACGTCTCTTCCACAGCTGGCAGCACCCGCTTATTCCACAGAGAAAACGTCGGCTGAGCAAAACCCTGATAGCGCACACAGGCGATATCCACATCATTGTTCACTGTCATCTGATACAACTCAGCAACCAGGTTTTGGGGGATAAAAGGCCCATCACAGGGAACCATCATCAGGTAGCTGGCATCGCTCAATCGATCACTTTTTAGTGCACTCCAGAGACCGGTTAGAGGCCCCTGAAAGCCCGCCATATGATCGCCAATAACAGTGAGAGATTGCTCGCCACAGAGGTCTGGATTAGCGTTGATAAACAGCTCGCCCACCTGAGGCTCCAGCCGGTCAATCACATGCTCCAGCAAGGTTTTATCATGTAGAATTGACTTTAACTTACCCTCACAACCCATTCTTTTTGAACGGCCTGCAGCCAGAATAAGTCCATCAATATCATTTATCATCTGAACCATCCCAGCGCGCCGCAGCCTGTTGATCTGAGGCTTTACTCTCGATCCACTGCTGCTCACCATTGCGCTTTACCGACTTCCAAAAGGTCGCTTGAGTCTTCAGATAGTCCATCAAAAATTGTGCCGCTTCAAAGGCATCGGCACGGTGCTGGCTGGCCACGCCAACCAGAACAATTTGATCCTTTGGCGCTAGATCCCCAACCCGATGAATCACCGTGGTAGCGATCAAATTCCAGCGTTGATTAGCCTGCTCAACAATCTTTTCCAGCAAGCTTTCAGTCATGCCCGGGTAGTGCTGCAAGCTCAGGGAATCGATCGAATTCATCACCGAACCTGCCCCCTCAGCACTCACTTCAAAATCCCGCACCAGACCCGAAAACGTCACCACCGCACCCACGGCAGAATCAGTCTGGCGAAGCAGTTGATACTCCTCAGCCAGATCAAAATCCTGCTCTTGAATACGGATGCGATCAGTCATCTTCAGCCGCCCGTTACCGGTGGTAAAAACGCCACTTCGCAGCCATCAAATAAAGGCTGATCCCAACCCACAATCATCTTATTAACCGAGACCAACACCTGGGGCTGATTTAACTCGCGCACCAACTCGGGGAAATCTGCCGCCAATAAGTCACGAATCTCAGCCGGCGTTGACGCCTCAATAGTCGACGGCACCTGCTTGGCAAAGTCACCCAGACGACCAAAAAACAGTACATTAATCATTGCTAGACCAGTCTCCAGATTTGCCACCGGTCTTTTCCAGCAGCTTGGTTTCACGGATTATCATGCCCTTATCCAGACCTTTGCACATATCGTAAACCGTCAGCGCCGCCACCGACGCAGCTGTCAGGGCCTCCATCTCAACACCCGTCTTGCCCGTGGTTTTGCACAGCGCCCTAATCACCAGGCTATTACCCTGCAGTTCAATATCCACAGTAATCTTCGACAATGGCAATGGATGGCAGAGAGGAATTAGATCACTGCATTTTTTCGCCGCCTGAATACCAGCAATTCTCACCGTGGCAAACAAATCACCCTTGGGCAGACTGTTATCGGTGATCGCCGCCACTATAGCCGGTGTCAGCTCAACCTGAGACTGAGCAATAGCCGTGCGCGTCGTATCCGCCTTAGCCGATACATCGACCATATGGGCTTCGCCCTGAGCGTTTAGGTGGGTTAGCTGGGTTGAGTGCGACGAAGGTTGCGACAAAGAATCCGACATAGTATTCAATAACCATCAAACAAGGAGTAGTGATTCATTATGGCAAAGTATGGCAGCCATAGACACGCTTTAAGCGCGCCTAATCACTTTAAAAAGGTGGCTATATCACTTAAGGGTAAGCGCTGGATATTTGGGACTAGAGCGCCCTCCGCAGGAAAGCCCACCACCAAGAGCAAGAACGGCCGCTCATGGCTGGGGCGCTGGAGAATCTCAGTAAGAAATTTCATCGGACTCGGCGTATGAGTCAGCGTAGCCAGCCCAGCTTGGTGCAGCGCGGTAATCAACACACCAGTGGCAATACCCACCGACTCGGAGGTGTAGTAATTCTTATGCTTGGCGCCATCGGCATCAATGGTGACCTTCTTCAAAAAGATCGCAATCAACGCCGGAGCCGTTTCCAAGAAAGGCTTATCGGCATCAGTACCCAGAGGCGCCAACGCATCGAGCCATTCATCCGAGGCACGATGGTCATAGAGCTCGCGCTCCTCTTTCTCAGCCGCTAAACGAATACGTTTCTTAATCTCAGGGTTCTGCACCACCACAAAATGCCAGGGCTGCATATTGGCGCCGCTGGGTGCAGAGCCCGCCGCCAAAATGGCATGTTCGAGTACAGAGGGAGGAATAGGTTGATCAGAGAAGTCCCGCACCGACCGGCGCTTCGACATTTGCAGATAAAACGACTCGGCCTGCTGCTGCATAGCCTGCTCTTCCAGCGGGGAAAAGTCTAAAGGGATAAATCCGTCTGCTTTGGCCAT
>JAFMBU010000191.1 GCA_017858295.1 Porticoccaceae bacterium
GGGCACTCAGTTAGCGCCTCACGGATATCGAGCACAAACAGCTCTTTATTTAATTGCGCCAATAACTCGCGAATACTGGTGTTTTGCACAATTTTGCCATGGTCGATAATCGCCACATTGCGGCACAGGCTCTCGGCCTCTTCCAGGTAGTGGGTGGTCAAAATAATGGTTGTACCACTGGCATTGATCTCACGGAGAAACTCCCACATGGAACGTCGCAGCTCAATATCCACCCCGGCGGTGGGCTCATCGAGGACTAGCAACTTGGGTTCGTGGATCAGCGCTCGAGCAATCATCAAGCGACGCTTCATGCCGCCGGAAAGGGTGCGCGACGGCACATGGCTTTTATCCCAGAGCCCCAGCTGACGTAGGTATTTCTCGGCGCGCACTATAGCCACATCCCGGGGAATACCGAAATAACCGGCCTGATGAATCAGGATATCTATAGGCTTTTCAAACTGATTGAAATTAAATTCCTGAGGCACCACACCCACCAGCTGTTTGGCTTGGGAGAAGTCTTTATCTATATCGTGACCAAAGATGCTCACCTTGCCACCGGTCTTCAATACCAGTGAGCAGATAATACCAATGGTGGTGGACTTTCCCGCGCCATTGGGCCCGAGCAGAGCGAAGAAATCTCCAGGTTGAACGCTGAGGGAGATATCTTTTAAGGCCTGAAAGCCCCCATCATAGGTCTTGCTCAGCTGTTCAATTGCCAGTGCTGGTTGCATAGTTTTTCCTGATTTTCGATTAATGGTGCCGAACAGAGTTGCTCTTGTTAACGGCTAACGTGAATCACTAGTGTGGGTATACGGTTCAGACCCTACATTGTAGCTTCGCCATGGCAATAAGTCCGACTTTGACTATTCTCCAGAGTTATTTTTTCTATCAGGCAAAATTAATTATCTAGTCCAACAACCCTATTGGCCTCATAATAGAGACCTCAGATCTAAACGTTTTAAAGAAACTATGCCGAAAAAATTTATCCGCCGCGTACTCCCCGACTTCGCCGCAGTGCTCAAGCATAAATCCATGCGCTGGACGGTGCCGTTAATACGCGATCCGAATATTTTACACCTCAACCGCGAGTCAGTGTCTCTGGCCGTGTTTATCGGTATTCTGGTAGCCTTTCTGCCACTGCCTGGTCAAACCTTCGTCGCCGCCGGCCTGGCCCTCTGGTGGGGTGCCAATCTACCCCTTTCAATTCTCTGCATCTGGATCAGCAACCCGGTCACCATAGCCCCGATATTCTTTTTAACCTATCGCGTCGGCGCCGCTGTGCTCGGCAGTGCGCCGCTTGATTTCAGTATCTCACTGACCTGGGAGTGGTTCTCCACTATGGGGGCTCAAATTATGCTGCCACTGATGGTCGGCAGTCTGTTATGTGGTTTCGCCGCAGCCGCCGCTGGCTATTTACTGATTAACTTTCTCTGGCGCTGGAAAGTCATACGCAACTGGGAAAAGCGCAAACTGGCACGCCAGCAACAGCAAAACAATTGAGTCACTGACGACTAGACAAGCCGATTACTCGTAACGCAACTCGTCAGCGGGCACCATGCGACTGGCGCGCAGCGCCGGATAGAGAGTTGCCAAGAGATTCAATAATACCGCCGCCAAAGAGACCTTCAGCACATCCGACCAGCGCAGATCCACCGGAATATAATCAATCGGATAGACCTCAGTATTCAAGAAGGTCACCCCAAATAGCGACTCCATCCACAGTACCAAATCCGCTACCCAGAGACAGCCAAGCACACCCAGCAGCACACCGATTAAAATACCGAACAACCCAATCAAAACGCCCTGAGTCAAAAACAACTGCAAGATGTCCCTGCGGGTGAGACCCAAAGTCTGGAGAATGGCAATATCTTTGCGCTTATCCATCACCGACATCATCAACATGGAAATCACATTAAATGCCGCGATAGCAATAATCATAAAGATCAGCAGCCCGACCATATTCCGCGACAGCTGAATCGCCTGATAGAGATTGCCATGGGTCTGAAACCAATCCCTAAAGCCATAGCCAAAGGGCAAGCCTTCAAGCATCCGATAACCCAACTGGCGAGCATTAAATTGATCGTCGATCTGCACCCGAAAACCATTCACTAGCCCGCCAATACCCGCCACTTCAGCCACCACGGGCAAAGCGCCAATGGCCAACAGCTGATCGATCTCAGTATGAGTGGCGAACACGCCAGCCAAAGTAAAAGCCTCGGCCACTGTGGGCCCTTCCGCCGAGGGCACAATGAGCGTTAAGCGCTGACCCAGCTGAATATTTAAACTCTCTGCAACCACCTTAGACAGCAGTAACTGATTGCCCTGGGGCAGGCTGACACCGGCTTCATCGAGCACCGCCTGCAACCCGTCAGGCACGGCACTGGCCTCGAGTCCAAGCAATTGAATCGGTCTGCTAGTCTGGCGAAAATGCACCAACCCATTGACCTCAGCGTAGGGCGTTACCTCAGTAACCGAAGGTTGACGGGCTATAAGTGCCGCATCGCTGCGCCAGTCGGCAACCCCCTGCTGATGAATAATCTGTACATGGGGCACCACCGAAAGAATGCGCTCGCGCAATTCTCTATCGAAGCCATTCATGACCGACAGCACAATAATTAGCAGACCCACACCCAGCACCAGACCGCTGATTGCCAACAGAGAAATAAACGACACCAGACGATTGCCGCTCCCGCCAGCAGAAAAGTAGCGCAGCCCGATAAATAACGGCAGTGGCTTATACAACCCCGGTCTCCAGTTCCACCAACTGGCCATCGATCAGATTCACCTGACGATCCATGCGCGCAGCAATAGCCGGGTCATGGGTGACCACCACAAAAGAGATATTCAAGGTTTGATTGAGGGTTAGCAGCAGATCCAGAATCACCCCAGCAGTGCCAGGATCCAGGTTACCAGTGGGCTCATCCATCAACACAACCGAAGGCGAGGTCACCAACGCCCGGGCAATTGCCACACGCTGACGTTCACCGCCGGAGAGCTCAGCGGGTTTGTGTTTCAAACGATCCCCAAGACCCACCTTGCCGAGCAACTCCTCAGCACGCTGTTGTGCCTCGGCAACCGACGCCCCGCCAATCAGGCAAGGCAGCGCAACATTTTCCAGGGCACTAAACTCACCCAGCAGATGATGAAACTGATAGACAAAGCCCACATGCTGATTGCGCCACTTAGCCCGCTGGGAAACACCCAGCCCCTGCCAATCTGCACCGCAAACCGACACAGTGCCCGCGGTAGGATCATCCAAACCGCCAAGCAAATTCAATAAGGTGGTTTTACCCGAGCCAGAGACCCCCACCACCGCAAGCTTCTCACCCGCCTTAACCGCCACATTAGTATCCCGCAGCACCGGCAGTAAGCTATCGCCCTGCTGGTAGTCGCGACCAACGGCTTTGGCTTCTAATACATAGGGACTACTCTTAATGGTCATAGCGTAAGGCCTCCGCAGGCAATACTTTGCCCGCTCGCCAAGCGGGATAGAGTGTAGCGAGAAAACTGATAACCAACGCACCGCCCACAACCGTAGCCAGATCACTAAAACGAATTTCAGATGGTAGCGCACTGATTAAATAAATAGAGGGATCAAAAATATAACTGCCACTGAGCGCTTCCA
>JAFMBU010000192.1 GCA_017858295.1 Porticoccaceae bacterium
CAGCCAATCACCAGCCTGTCGGCGCGCTTTCAGCAGCAAATCACCGATGGGGATGGCTATAAATTGCAGGCCTCAGAAGGGCTTTTTCAAGTGTCCCAGCCTAATCGTCTGCGCTGGGTGGTTGAAACACCCATGCCCCAGCAAATTATTGCCGATGGCGTAACGCTGTGGATCTATGACCCAGATCTGGAACAGGTGATTATCCAGCCCTTTAATGATGATATTGCCGCGACACCGGCGATCCTGTTTTCCGGTGATCTCGACCAGCTGGATGATGCCTACTTTGTTACCCAGCTTGCAGAGGGGCGCTTTGAGCTTAAGCCGGAGCAGGGTGGTAGTCTGTTCGATAGCATGACCATTGTCTTTGATGGGGCCAAGCCTGCTTCTATTGCGCTGACCGATACACTTGGTCAAGTAACTAGTATTAGCTTCACTGAGCTTGACATCAATCCCGCGCTCTCTGGAGATCTATTTGTCTTTGAGGCACCAGATGGTGTCGATGTAATCAATAATGCCAACTGATCTTTTTAGCCAAACCGTTTATCGACCTCTGGCGGCGCGTATGCGTCCGGCGACGCTAGACGGCTTTTATGGCCAGGAGCATTTGATTGGGCCGGGCAAACCTCTGCGCGAGGCGATTGAGGGTGGGGCATTACACTCAATGATCTTTTGGGGGCCGCCGGGAGTGGGTAAAACGACTCTGGCGAAAATTATTGCCGCTTCGGCGGATGCCCACTTTGAGAGTATTTCCGCTGTATTGTCTGGGGTTAAAGAGATTAGGGCGTCAATCGCCAAGGCCACGGAACAGCGCGATCTGCGCGGCCGCAAAACCATCCTCTTTGTGGATGAAGTTCATCGCTTTAATAAGTCTCAGCAGGATGCCTTTCTGCCCTTTGTTGAAGATGGCACTGTAGTGTTTATCGGCGCTACCACCGAAAATCCTTCTTTTGAATTAAACAATGCACTCTTGTCTCGCTGTCGTGTCTATGTGCTCAAGAGCCTAGACAGCGATCAGATCAAAATCGTCATTCAGCAGGCCCTGCGTGATCAGCAGTCGGGGTTGGGTGAGCGACAGTTGCAGTTGGATGATGAAGCGCTGGATTTATTGGCCAGTGCCGCCGATGGCGATGCCCGTCGCGCCCTTAACCTGCTGGAAATTGCCAATGATCTGGCCAGTGAGTCAGGGAATCTAGCCGCTATAGATCGCAGCGTTTTAGAGCAGGTATTGGTGGGAGACACGCGGCGCTTTGATAAGGGCGGTGAATATTTTTACGATCAGATTTCAGCCATGCACAAGTCGGTGCGCGGTTCCTCTCCTGATGCTGCCCTCTACTGGTTGTGCCGTATGTTGGACGGTGGCTGCGATCCCATTTATATAGCGCGGCGCTTGGTGCGTATGGCCAGTGAAGATATTGGCAATGCTGATCCACGAGCCTTGGAGTTGGCGATGAGTGCCTGGGATGTTCAGGAGCGGTTGGGCAGCCCAGAAGGGGAGTTGGCTTTAGCTCAGGCAGTGGTTTATTTGGCTGTGGCAGCTAAAAGCAATGCTGTTTATAGCGCTTTTAAAGCGACTATGGCGGATGTGCGTTCACTGCCCAGTTATGAAGTGCCCATGCATCTGCGCAATGCGCCAACCAGTCTGATGAAAGATTTGGATTACGGCAAAGACTATAGATACGCTCACAATGAAGAGGGCGGCTATGCTCCGGGTGAGCGCTACCTGCCTGAGGAACTCAGCGACAAGCACTATTACCAGCCCACAGATCGTGGCCTGGAGAAGAAGATCTCTGAGAAGCTCGCCTATTTACGCAGCCTTGATGACAAGCAAAAGGGAGCCGAGCAATGAATTGGGTTGCTGTTGCTGTCGGCGGCGCCTTGGGTGCCATGGCTCGCTATGCCATTAGCACTTGGATATTTCAGGTGTCGAGCCATAAATTCCCCTATGCCACGCTCACTGTGAATGTGCTGGGCAGCTTCGTTATGGGAATATTATTCGTCGTGATTATTGAGCGTAGCGCCTTGCCTGTGGAAATGCGCAGCCTGTGGATGATCGGATTTCTCGGCGCCTTTACAACCTTCTCAACCTTCTCGCTTGATGCCCTGGGTTTGTGGCAAAATGGCCACCTTTTTATGGCGCTGCTCTATGTGCTGGCGACAGTGGTTTTGTGTCTGCTGGCGATCAGCAGTTCAATTTGGCTGACGCGCTTACTGTAATTTTAACTTTAGACATATTTAAGTACTTTTTAAGGACACCACCATGCTTGACCCGAAGCTATTGCGCTCGGATTTAAATGCCGTTGCTGAGAGCCTACAAACCAAGGGCTATACACTAGATTGCGAGGCTTTTTTGGCTCTTGAAGCCCAGCGTAAAGCGCTGCAGTTAGCCGCCGAGAGTGTGCAGCAAGAACGCAATGCCTACTCCAAATCCATGGGTAAGATGATTGGTGAAGCCAAGGCTAAGGGGGAAGATATTGAACCCTTAAAGGCCAAGGGCGAGCAGCTTAAAAATGATTCAGCAGCGGCGGATGCAGCGCTGACGGACATTCAGGGGCAGTTAGACAGTTTGCTGCAGGGGTTGCCCAATATTCCACACAGCTCTGTGCCTGCGGGCAAGACTGAAGATGACAATATTGAATTGCACCGTTGGGGTACACCGCGACAGTTTGATTTTGAGATCAAGGATCATGTTGATCTGGGTGATGGCTTTAATGGTTTGGATTTTGATGTGGCGGCGAAGATTACCGGTTCACGGTTCTCTGTGATGCGCGGTGGTTTGGCCAGCCTGCATCGAGCGCTGACGCAGTTTATGTTGAACACGCACATTAATGATCATGGCTATGAAGAAGTCTATGTACCTTATATCGTTAACCGCGAGTCTCTGTTTGGCACCGGCCAGCTGCCGAAGTTTGAAGAGGATCTGTTTAAGCTCGACGATGAGCGTGAGTTCTATTTGATTCCCACGGCTGAAGTGCCGATCACCAATCTCTATCGCAATGAAATTGTCGATAACCTGCCGATTAAGTATGTGTCTCATACGCCGTGCTTCCGCAGCGAAGCGGGCAGCTATGGTCGCGATACTCGCGGCATGATTCGTCAGCACCAGTTTGAGAAGGTTGAGATGGTGCAGTTTGTTCATCCGGATAAGTCATGGGATGCCTTGGACTCTCTGGTGGGTCATGCGGAAGCGATTTTGCAGAAACTTGAGTTGCCTTATCGCAGCGTGATTCTCTGTGGTGGTGATCTGGGTTTTTCGGCGGCGAAAACTATTGACCTTGAGGTTTGGTTGCCCTCTCAGGAAAAGTATCGTGAGATTTCATCTTGTAGTAATTTTGCTGATTTCCAGGCGCGGCGCATGAAAGCGCGCTTTAGGAATGCCGAGGGTAAGCCTGAGTTGTTGCACACGGTGAATGGTTCGGGTTTGGCGGTAGGGCGTACTTTGGTGGCAGTGATTGAGAATTATCAGCAGGCTGATGGATCGATTGCGATTCCAGCAGTGTTGCAGCCGTTGATGGGTGGTATGACTGAGATTCGTTAACGGCCGCTTTTTGGCACCCAAGCCTGTCATCCTGAGCGCAGCCGAAGGATCTCCTGAACAGTGAGCCTAAGGTCTGAGTCTCTGCCG
>JAFMBU010000193.1 GCA_017858295.1 Porticoccaceae bacterium
AGCATATAGCGCTGAATGCCAGGATAGGTTTTCATAATCCATTCGCAGGCGATAAAGGTTGCCTTGCCGACCATATTTTGGCCCGCGGCGTCGCCGGTGGTGAAGTTAAAGCGCAGATAGCGCATGCGCGCTGCGGCGTACTGCTCAATATTGCGCAGCTTGCCCGACGAGGTTGTGGTCTCAGCTTGAGCGGCAATCTCGGCAAAATTCTGTTCAACCCAGACACCAAAATCACGGGCCTCTCGAGCGTCGTTGAAAACAAATACTGGCGCACGCTGCATGGCATCATCCACCACGGTGACTTTAACGCCACCGGATTCCCGCAGTAATCGCGCGCCCCTGTTATAGCTGGCTATTAGGGTACCCTCGCTGGTGGCCATAGGTACATAGAAGTCACCCTGAGCATGTTCACCGTTGACTAGTAATGGTCCGATCAGACCCAGTGGCACCTGAGCGACGCCGATAAAGTTTTCGATATTGCCAGCTGTGGTGGCGGGATCAATCGAGTAATGGCGGATATGGTCTAATTTGGCGGAGGTTTTGGCAGCGGCAAAATCACGACGGGTTTTGGCCATCACTTCAGTGTAATCATTATCACTGTCTCTGGGTATTCGATCTGACATAGTCTTATTCTCGTTGTTGTCACTCACTGGAATTGAGCTGTTTATTTTTTAGCTGTTTATCTTCACGCTATTTATCTTCAAGCTATTTAATTACCAAGCAGTTTTTTACCCGCATAGACCTGCTCGGAATGAAGGCCATCTTTCACCACCTGCTGGCCAGCAACCAAGACATGCTGAATACCAGTGGACGGCTGATAGGGATCGCCATAGACCGCCTTCGCGGCTACTGTTTTGGCATCAAAGATTACAATATCGGCATCGGCGCCAAGCTGGATACGACCTTTGCGCTTAAACAGCGGTGCCGCCTGTTCCATCCACTGGGCCTGATAGAGACTCATTTTGGCTAGGGCTTCAGTGAGACTGATAACCTTTTGCTCGCGCACATAGTGGCCTAGCAACCGTGAAAAAGTACCAGCCAAGTTAGGATTGGTGGCAATACCGGTATCCACTGCCGGCAGTGCGTCGGTGGAGACCATCATTCGCGGCCACTGCAGTGCGGTCTCTACCCACTGTTCTTTTACGTAGTGGTGATTAACCGCCCCGGCAGGCTGCTCTTTTGAATATTTTTCCCAGGTCTCTTTGGTCAACCATTCGCCGGTAGCCACCCACTGCACATCTTCATAACTAATATCAAATATGGCCCGCCAATCACGGCGTCGAAATACATCAGCGCCAATACTGGTGCCACCAGCGGCATAGGACAATGTCTCGGTGGTGATATTGGCGCCGGCCCTGTTAGCTTCATCAATCATGGCCAGCCAATCGCCAATACGACCCATGGCATTGTGGGTAATATGACAGACAAACAGCGCTGCCTTGGTACTCTTGGCAAGTTCAATAACCTCAATTAAGCCAGCCGGATCACCGGTGTAACCGCGGCGCACATGGACATAAATCGGCACGTCTCGCGCGGCGGCCACCTCAAATAACATGGCCAGTTCAGCATCGGAGACTGCTGCGGTCATATAATCAAGCAACACACCAATCCCCAGACCACCTTCATCAAGCCCTTTGTGCAATAGCACTCGCATCTGCTCGATCTGTTCTGGCGTAGCCTCTTGCATCCAAGCTGGGCTACCCATAACAACAGTTTTGTCACCAGCAAAAATATAGGGTTGGTCCATGCCTTCGAGGACTTTGATACGCACCGCAAAATGGCCCACAGAAGAACCATAATTAATCGCTGCACCAGCTCGAAGATGTTCGCCATAAAAGCTAACAGGAAAGGATCCAGCCTCAAGATCAAGCTGGGTGGTAACGCCATCTAAAACATTAAAGTGCTGCCCTAAAACGGTAGGGCTGTGGCTGTGAACATCGATAAAGCCGGGCGCCACCACTAGGTCGGCGGCATCTATGTTGATTTCACTATTTAGAGGTTGGTCGGAGATGGCGACAATAGTGCCGTCGCGAATGCCTATATGCCTGACAGCATCGAGATGAGTTTCTGGATCTATTACGCGACCATTGTTAATCACCAGATCGTAGTGTTCAGACTCATCAAAGAATGAACTATAAAACAGTGAAGCGACAACAAATGCGGCGACAAAGAGTATCTGTAAACCCACAACTATTCGGCTGACCCGCAGTGCTTTTTTCCCCTTCATATACCGCTCTCTTTTTTTATTATTATTTAATCTTAGCTGTTAAAAATTCTCGGTAAAACACTATCAAAATGCGGCTATTCCTGTCTGTCCCCGACCCAAAATTAGACCGTGAATATCATGGGTTCCCTCATAGGTGTTCACAGTCTCTAAATTCATCATATGACGCATCACCGGATACTCATTAGAAATGCCATTGCCGCCGAGCATATCACGTGCCTTGCGAGCTATCTCCAGAGACTTTCCGCAGGAATTGCGTTTAATTAATGAGATCAGCTCTGGGGATATATTGCTGTCATTCATCAACTGTCCGGCACGTAAACAACCCTGAAGGGCAAGGCTAATCTCAGTTTGCATATCAGCCAGCTTAAGTTGAATCAACTGGGTGGCCGCTAGGGGACGATTGAATTGCTTGCGCTCCATGGTGTAGGTTCGCGCTGCATGCCAGCAGGATTCGGCAGCCCCCAACGAGCCCCAAGCGATTCCGTAGCGGGCATTATTCAAACAGCTAAAAGGCCCTTTTAAACCTTTCACATTGGGCAGCAACTGCTCTTCGGCAACAAATACATCCTGCATCACAATTTGACCGGTGGTCGAGACGCGCAGGGAAAGCTTTCCCTCAATCTTGGGGGCGCTTAATCCGGCCATACCCTTTTCAAGAATAAAGCCGCGAATTTGATCATCATCGGTTTTCGCCCAAACCACAAAAATATCGGCGAAGGGACTGTTGGAAATCCATGTTTTGGCACCATTTAACAGATAGCCGCCATCAGTGCTGCGGGCACGAGTGACCATGCCACCGGGATCCGAACCATAGTCCGGTTCAGTTAAGCCAAAACAACCGATAAACTCACCACTTGCCAACTTGGGTAAATACTTTTCACGCTGAGTTTCGCTGCCAAAGGCGTAGATTGGATACATTACCAGTGAAGACTGTACGCTCATCATCGAACGATAACCGGAATCGACCCGTTCAATTTCTCGCGCCACTAAGCCATAACTGATGTAGTCCATTCCCGCACAACCATAGCCTTCGATGGTTAAGCCAAGCAAACCCATCTCACCCATCTGGCGGAAAATACCCGGATCGCTGGTTTCTTTTTGGAAAGCATCCCGCACCTTCGGCTGCAACTGCTCTTGGGCATATTGGCGAGTCGAGTCTCGAACCATGCGCTGCTCGTCAGATAACTGCTGTTCAAGAAGAAAAGGATCTTGCCAGATCAGGCGCTGCCAGGGTTTGCTGTTACCCATTGCATTAACTCCAAACAATACTCGATGTAATTGCATGCCAGAGTAGCAAACATGGGGTTAATTATCTTCGCCTTTAGAGCTTGGAATTGAGAGCTT
>JAFMBU010000014.1 GCA_017858295.1 Porticoccaceae bacterium
GCTGGAAATTAGTGAATTCATGGGACCGATCGCAAAGCTAGGGCCAGGGTCTATAGCACGACCCAGCACCCAATTTAATCTAAACCCAAGATCCCTCATCACCGCGCTCTGCCAGAATCACAGCAACTGGCATCAGAACGAACAAAAAGTTAGCAATCCTCCTAACTCACTTCTCCAGCTTATTGCGAATCCTCTTCACCAACATCAACGCACCAGTAAAAACAAACGGCGTCATAATCGCCAATGCCATAGTCTTAGACATTAACAAATATTGCTCAACCGGCAACGGCTCAAGCAACAGCTTAATCAAATTCATGCTGTAGTACGTCATAGCCACCACAGACAGCCCCTCAACCGTCTGCTGCAAGCGCAACTGCAGTGCACTGCGCTTATCCATCGAAGCCAACAAACGCTGATTCTGTAACTCTAACGACAACTGCAATCGAGAATTCAACAACTCCGTCGTCCGACTAATCCGTTTCGACAGATCCTCCTTGCGCTTAACCACTGACATACAAGTGTGAAACGCCGGAATAAAACGCCGTACATGAAACTGCTTCAACGTGCGAAAGGTCGGCAACTTTTGCTCTCGCAACATATCCAAACGACTTTCAGTCAAACTAAAATAGGCCTGTGTGGCAGAAAACCGAAAGTTATGATCAGCCACCAACTTCTCCAACTGGGTCGCTTCTTCAATCAACTCAGTCATCAGGTTTTGCTCATCCTCCACCGTCTCCAGCAGATTAAGCTTGGCATTGGTACCCACCAACTGCCCCTCCAACTTGGTCACTGCCGGAATCAATTCCCGCGCTATAGGCAGTGCCAACAGCGTCATTGCCCTATAGGCCGCAATCTCCAAAAGATTGCGAATCGCACGCCCCGCCTGCAGCGCATCAATACCCTCATCCACCACCAGAGTGCGAATAAAACCATCAGCATCATCCAGCACCGAGGTCCAGACCGTCGCCAAGCCATCATAAATTTTGCTGCCCACCAGCCGCTTGCCATCAAAATAATCTTGCAACTGTTGAGGATTGAGAGAGGTTGGACGCAGATCTATATGGTTCGCCGCAATCACCTCACCAGGCAGCGAGTCCAACCAGTCCGCATCCATTAGCAAGAACAGATTACGGCACAACTCTGTCTCCGGTTGACCCTGACAAATCACCGTGTAGGTTGAAAATTCGTTGTGCCGCTCCCAGCGAAAATCAAATTCTTTAAAGCTTTGGTAATAGCAACTTTCACCAGCCTGTGGCGGCGCGACGTTGTGCTTGTGAGCTAATTCAGTAAGACGAATGATTTCAGACTGGCGGTCGCCAGGATTGAGCAGCACCAGACTAGAGACCTGAGCTGGCAACTGCACCACGGGAAAGGTGCGGTTGTGAAGTTCTTTAATTAATGTATTTTTTTGTGGGTGGAATTTCATCACAACTGCCCCATTTATTATTTTTTTAAATACAGTCCTTGCTTTAATTATCCTTACAGAAAATATTTTTTAAATTAAATACTCTTGACCTAAGTGCGGCTGCTACCAAATCCTGGCACCAGCCGCACCGCATTTTACCTAAACCTTAACTACCTATCACTCGGATTCGACAGCAAAGGTCAGCCCTGCATTGGCTTGCAAGCGCTCGATCAAGGCTGAGCCCATGGCCGGTGCTGAGGTCCAAATGCCGCCAGAAGCCAGCTCAGGATTCATCACCAAACATACCGCACTCTCGGCAATCATCTTCGAGGTCGAGCCGTAACCCGGATCCATATCCCCTTTAACACTGACCCGCACCGAACGGCCATCAGTGGCTTCACCGATCAACAGCACATCATAGTGGCCGTTAACGCGTTCATCGAGATCTGGACCTTCTCCAGGTTGACGGGGATCATTGGCCATAGACTTGTCTTCAGTAACCGCTTTGGCAATAGCCTCACCGCGATCACCAGGGCCGGTAACCAGCATTTCGTCATAGACAAAGTCAGTGCCATAGGCATGGCCCAGCAGCTTGTTTGAACGGTGAATATTCTTAGTATTAATGCTCGCCATAACAAAGGGAGCAACCCAGCTCTGCAACGCGTCATCAAACTCGGGCTTATCGCCACGAGGCTGATCGGCACCGACAAAACCTTCAGTCAAGGCAAAGGGATTACGCAACACGTTGATCAACTCGCGATCTTTACCTGCAGCGGCCATGGTAGCGCGGAAACTCGCCAGCGTACCGCCGGAAAAAGTCCCTTTCATGGAGCGCACGCGGCCTTTAACCCGCGGCACCATAGCACCCAACTGCTGCTCCGCAGTCTGCTGTAAAAACAACACACCCAGATCAAAGGGAACCGAATCAAAGCCACAGGAGAAGACGATTCGCGCGCCGCTGGCCTCTGCCGCTGCGGAGTGCGCCCCAATCATTTGATGCATCCAAGCTGGCTCGCCACAGAGATCCACATAGTCAGTGCCGTGCTTGGCACAGGCGGCAACCAACTCATTTCCGTACAGCTGGTAGGGGCCGACAGTAGTCAAAATAACCTTGCTACTAAGCACCATTGCATTTAACGATGTTGCGTCAGCCGCATCGGCAACCACTAATGGCACCTCTTTGGAAATACCCATTTCATCGCGCACTGACTCAAGCTTAGCCTGACTGCGCCCTGCCATAGCCCACTTCAGATCGCCATTGACACCGTATTGATTATTCAAATATTCCGCGACCAGCCGGCCAGTAAAACCGGTAGCACCGTAGACCACTACATCTAATTCTCTGTTACTCTGCATGGGGTGTCTCTCTTGTTTGAGTGATATATAAAAATGGATAGTCAAAAGTATATCAGCCTATCGTACAGAATGGGCTTTGATAAAGTGACCGGCCAACCACTGGCGCCTCTGGGCCGAAAAAACAAAATTTTAAATATCAGCAGTTGAAAAATAACCATAAAATATCAATTTAATTTGGGGAAAATTATGTCAGCTACAAACTCTTCCGTTACCAGCTACGAAATCCGTGGTGATATCGGAATTATCTGGATCAATAATCCACCGGTGAATGCCTTATCACAGGCACTGCGCGACGCTATCTATGCTGCAGTTAACAACGCTCAAGACGACGCCACCAAAGCCTTGGTGCTGATCTGTCAGGGGCGCACCTTTATTGCTGGCGCCGATATCTCCGAATTCGACAAGGCCCCCACAGAGCCCTCCTTTAATCAGGTTCTTGAAACCATAGAGCAGTCATCCAAGCCCATGATCGCCGCTATTCACGGCACGGCACTGGGTGGCGGATTAGAAACCGCCCTCGCCTGTCACTACCGCTGTGCAGTCAACACAGCAATGGTCGGTCTCCCAGAAGTTAAACTTGGCCTACTGCCTGGCGCCGGCGGAACCCAGCGTGTACCGCGCCTCACCGGCGTCGAAGCGGCAATCAAGCTGATTACTAGCGGCAATCCAATCAAAGCCAAAGCCGCTGTTGGCTTAAATCTAATCGACCATATTATTGACGGCGAAGACCTGCTCGAAGGCGCGCTGGCCTATGCCCAGCAGCTGCTCGCCGATAATGCACCGCTGCGCAAAGTGCGGGACATCAATATAGATCCAAGCTCTTTTGATCCAGCTATCTTTGATAGCTCACGCAAGCAACTCAACCGCCGTGCCCGCGGACAGCTCGCACCTCAACGAATTGTCGACTGCATCGAAGCCGCAGCTACACTGCCCTTCGACGAAGGCTTGGCCACTGAGGGCCGCCTGTTTATGGAACTCAAAGACGGCAGCCAGTCAGCCGCCATGCGGCATATGTTTTTCGCCCAGCGTGAAGCCAACAAGATTAAAGGCATAGGCAAAGAGACCGCCAAGCGGCCGATAAAGTCTGTGGCAATTATTGGTGGCGGCACCATGGGTGGCGGTATTGCCATGAACTTTGCCAATGTTGGCATTCCTGTGACCATGCTGGAAATCAACGATCAAGCGCTGCAGCGCGGCCTCGGCATTATCGACAAAAACTATTCCATGACGGTGAAAAAAGGCCGCCTCAGCGAAGAGCAAAAACAGGGTTGTATGAGTCTGATTAGCGGCACCACTGACTACCAAGATCTGGCCAATGCCGACTTGGTAATCGAGGCAGTGTTTGAAAATCTGCAGATCAAACAGCAGGTATTCGCCAAGTTAGATAAAGTCTGCAAGCCCGGCGCCATTTTGGCCAGCAACACCTCTTATCAGGATGTTAATGCCATTGCCGCGGCCACTCAGCGCCCCGAAGATGTGATTGGTCTGCACTTTTTTAGCCCAGCCAATATTATGAAACTGCTGGAAATTGTCCGCGCTGACAAAACCTCTGACGAAGTCATTGCCACGTCTATGGCAGTGGCTAAGGCAATCGGCAAAGTACCGGTTCTCTCAGGGGTCTGCTTTGGCTTTATTGGCAACCGTATGTTCAGTGAATATGGCCGCGAAACACAGCTCTGTCTAATTGAAGGCGCCAGCGCCGAACAGATTGACCGCGTGATGGAAGAGTACGGCATGGCCATGGGGCCATTGGCTGTGAGTGATCTTGCCGGTATCGACATTGGCTATAAGGTTCGCGAGGGCTTAAGCGATGAAGAAAAAGGCGATCCACGGAGTTTCTGTGTTGCCGACGCCCTAGTGGAGCAGGGTCGCTTGGGTCAGAAGAGCGGTGCCGGTTTTTATCAATATGATCCCCAAACCCGAGCTCGCATTAGCGACCCTGAGGTCAGCGCACTGATCGAAGCCAAGGCCGCCGAATACGGCGTTCAGCGCAGAGACTTTAGCGATGAAGAGATCCGTGATCGCCTGCTATTGCCACTGATTAACGAAGGGGCAAAAATCCTTGAAGAAGGCATAGCTCAGCGCTCCGGCGATATAGATGTGGTCTATGTGTTTGGCTACGGCTTCCCGGTCTATCACGGCGGCCCCATGCAGTACGCCGATCATCTTGGTCTTGATGCTGTGTATAAAAAGCTCAGCGCCCTGCATCAAAAGAGCGCTGCAGACTATTGGAAACCCGCTGAGTTAATCAAGACCCTGGCGGAAACTGGCAGCAGCTTTGCCAAGTGGTCTCAAGAGTAAATCAACTCTATTCCATGACAAGAAATCACGCCCGACAAGGATTAGTCGGGCAATACATCACTGCGTCCTATCAACAGTCTGAATATCTTAATCATTGCACCTCTTTTCACTACTCCTCATTCGCTATTCCTAATTCACTAGCCCTAATTCACCATCATCCCTAATCACTGGTACAATCGCTGCCGCGACAATGTCCCGCAAAATTATATCGGCCATAGGCCGAACACTCTTATTAAAAGGATTTCTCTATGCGGATTCAGCTACTGCGCAATTTTATCGCGCTTACTCTGCTGTTTATCACCTCTATTTCTAGCGCCACGCCCTCTGCTTCTAGCGCCGTGGCCGACCCTGTTAGCGCCAAGCCATTTGTCTTTAGCGCCATCCCCGATCAGGACGAAGCAAATCTCCAAGAGCGCTTCGATAAGGTTGCCGTCTATTTACAGGATCAGTTGGGCATAGAAGTACGTTACATTCCGGTTAAGAGTTATGCCGCAGCAGTCACTGCCTTTCGCAACAATCAGGTTCAGCTGGCCTGGTTTGGCGGCCTCTCCGGTGTTCAGGCACGACGCCTGGTACCAGGCAGCCAAGCTATTGCCCAGGGTACTGAAGACCCGTTTTTCACCAGCTATATTATTGCCCACAGCAGTGCAGGCCTGGAGCCCAGCGACAATTTTCCCGCTGGCATAGCAGGCAAGACCTTCACCTTCGGCTCCAAGGGCTCAACCTCTGGGCGATTAATGCCCGAGTATTTTATTAGCGAAAATTTGCGCGACACCCCAGACAAGCTGTTCAGCAAGGTCGGCTACAGCGGGGACCACAGTCGCACCATCGCCCTAGTGCAATCAGGTGCCTACCAGGTTGGCGCAGTAAATTATAAAGTCTGGGACAAGGCATTGGCCGCCGGCAAAATAGACAGCGATAAAGTCAAAGTGATTTGGCGAACCCCTAGCTATCCCGACTATCAGTGGACTGTGCGCGGTGACGTGAATGATAGCTGGGGCCCAGATTTTCAGGCGCGTCTCACTGCAGCCTTACTGGCTATGGATGATCCGGATCTGCTGGCCAGCTTTCCCCGCAGTGGCTTTATTGCCGCCGACAATGACCTCTACCAACCGATTCTCGATACCGCCATTAGCGTCGGTATTATTGATCCAGGCAAATAGGCAACACTGTTGACTAACAGCAGCAAACAGTCGGCACCGCTGTTCCAGCTTAGGGACCAACGCCTGCAGTATCAGGGGCGTACGGTACTGGACAATCTCTGTCTAAGCATTGCCAGCGGCGAGCGCGTAGCCTTAATTGGTGAGAGCGGCTCCGGCAAATCAACACTGCTCAAGGCGCTGCGTGAACAGCGTCCCGATCAGGTTGCCTGGTGCCCCCAGCAACCGGGTCTGGTGCCTATACTCAGCGCCTTTCACAATATGTATATGGGCGCACTGGACCGCTATTCACTGGCCTATAACCTGGTCAATCTGGTCAAACCGCTGCCCGGCGCACGAGCCCTTGTTGAGCCCATCGCCAAGCAGCTGGGCCTTGAACAGCAGCTATTTAGCTCCACCGACAAACTCTCTGGCGGTCAGCAACAGCGCACCAGTATCGGCCGTGCACTGATTCAACAGCGAGCTATTTTTCTCGGCGACGAACCTGTGGCCAATGTCGATGAGTACCAGGGTGATGCCCTACTGCAACTGATCTGCCAGCAGCATCAAACTGTGGTACTGGCACTCCACGACATAACCCAAGCCCTATCCATTTGCACGCGCATTATTGGTTTGCAAGACGGTGCCATTGTCCTCGACGCCCCCAGCGACCAATTGCAGGCCAGTGATCTCGCCGGTCTCTACAGTGCCAGTTAGCAACCATGTCAGCATCTAACTCAATCAACACCTCCGCCAGTGCCCTGCGCAACCTCAGCTTCTGGTTTGCCCTCTCGGCCCTGCTCTGCCTATTGCTAGTGGATATAGAAATCAGCAGCGCAGATCCCTGGGCGGAACTCGGCTTGATGACTGCCGGGGCGCTAAGCCCATCGGTGTGGTCTTGGCCGACACTGCTCAGCAGCCTGGCCAATACCTTCGCCTTTGCCCTTCAGGGTGTGACTCTCGCCGCCATGGGCGGTTTTGTACTGGCACTGGGCTACCGTTTTACCTTGGTGCGGGCATTCTGTGCCTTTATTCGCTCGATCCACGAACTGTTCTGGGCGCTGTTATTTATGCAGGTGGCCGGACTTTCGTCTCTGACCGGGCTGCTGGCCATCGCCATTCCCTATGCTGGCACCTTGGCAAAAATCTATGGTGAGCTATTTGAAGAAGTGGACCCAGCACCGGCGAACAATCTGCCCCCCACTTCCAGCAGATTAAGCCATTTTTGCTATTCAGTGCTGCCCCTGGCATGGCGCTCCATGGCCACTTACACCAGCTACCGTTTTGAGTGTGCCATTCGCTCCAGCGCCATCCTCGGTTTTGTCGGCCTACCGACGCTGGGATTTCATCTTGAGACGGCTCTTAGCGATGGCCAATACAGTGAAGCTGCAGCGTTCTTTTATGCATTATTGCTGCTGATTGGCACGCTGCGCCTGTGGCTGCACAAGCGACTACTGCCGGTCTATCTGGTGGCGGTGTTCTACTATCTGCCGCCTCAAGCGACGATCTCTTGGCAGCTGCTGGTGCGCTTTATAAGCGAAGATATAGTGCCGGCGCCACTTCGCGGGCAAACTATTGCAAGTGCTGAAACCCTAAATAGCCTAAGCCAGTGGTTTAGTCTGCTCTGGCAGCAGCAAATTTGGCCCGGATTGGTCAATACAGTGCTGCTCGGGCAGATTAGTTTGGTATTTACCGGTCTATTGGCGCTGGCACTGCTACCCCTGAATTCATCGCTGTTCTTTAGGCATGGGCGCATTGTTAGTCGCCACCTGAAGCGGAGCATCGGCGATTCCATCTTAGTGCTGCTGCGCACACTGCCAGAATATCTACTGGCCTTTATCGGGCTGCTGATATTTGGGCCATCAATGTTGCCAGCAATTTTGGCACTGGGAATTCACAACGGCGCAATTATCGGCCATTTGCTTGGACGCTACACCGAAGAGTTCAATCTCCGCGACGATGCCAGCCGGGGAATCACATTGTATTTTTACGAAGTGCTGCCCCGAATTTACCGCCAGTTTTTGGCATTTTTGTTTTATCGCTGGGAAGTGATTCTGCGGGAGACCGCGATTCTCGGAATTCTAGGCATTGCCACACTGGGCTTCTATATTGACTCAGCCTTTGAGACCTTTCGCTTTGATGTGGCTCTGCTGCTGATTTTAGTCAGTGCCGCACTGAATATTAGCGTCGATCAATTTGCCCGCTACCTGCGTCAGCGACTGCAACTCAAGACGGTGCCTGAATCACTTTAATCGCTTAAGCTGGTGTAACCCTGGAGAGCTCTATTGCCCGGCTGCCTTGGCTGTAGAGGCCTCTACCTTATCCATATGCCCGCGCATCCGCGCAATCAACTCCGGCAAAACGTTTTCCGGCATGTTGTGGCCCATTTCTTCGAGTAGCACAAACTCCGAGCCCTGGATTAACTCAGCGGTATGAACACCATGAGGTGGCGGCACCAGAGTGTCGTCAACTCCGTGCAGCACCAGAGTGCTGGCCTCAATGCTGGCTACATCTTTAGAGCGATCGCCGGACTTAAAAATCGCCATCAGCTGGCGCGGCATGGATTCAGGGTAGAAACCCCGAGCGCGCATCATCGCGTCTCGTTCAGCGGCAGCATCACCCTCAGCAAGCTCGCGCAAATTGCCCTCCGCTCGCCGTGTCGGCCAAGGTAAATGACGCGCCCCAGTTGAAGACATAATTGAAACCAAACTGCGGGTACGCTGAGGATATTGCGCGGCGACAACCTGAGCGATCATGCCACCCATAGAGGTGCCGATAATATGCGCGTCCCGATAACCCAGATGATCCATCAGCGCCACCGTATCCGCCGCCATATCATCCAGCGTATAGGGCGCATTGACCGGCAGACCGAGCTTTTGCTTAATCAGCTGTAACCACAGGGTCGGCTGACCCCAGCTATCGAAACGGGTGGATCCGCCGACATCACGATTATCAAACATCAGCAGCTCATAGCCTCCCTCTACAAGACCTTTGACCAGAGTATCGCCCCAGACCACATTGGAGCCGCCGAGGCCCATAATAATCACTACCTTGGGCTTGTCTGGGCCTTCACCGACAATTCGATAGGCCATTTCAAGGCCATTCACTGGGGCGGTCTGCAGCGCAAAAGACTCAATATAAGTGCGGGAATACTCGGCACTCGCCCACGGCGCGCACAGGGTTAACAGCAGAGCTAAAACAATGGTTTTCATAACCGCTTCCTTATCAAACAGTCCATTACGCGACCAACGAAGCCAGCACAGTGCGTTTACCCTGAAAGGGCCGCCGTCCATGCATGACCAAAAAATTATCTAACAGGGCAACATCACCGGACTGCCATGGAATATCAAACGTCAGCTTGTCAGCCAGATCTATGGCCAGGGCCATATGGCTGCTGTCGATAGCCGATCCATCGCCAAAACAGATAGATTTTTCACCGCTATTGCGGGCATCTTTCCAACCGCGAAAGGCAGCAATCAGCTGATTAAAAAATACTGTGCGGCCATCATTGAGTTGCCGTACCGCTGGCAACACAGGGGTAGTCACACTGAGTGAACCGTCCTCCTGCCACTGCCAGTCATAATCTAAATGCGCTAGTTTGCCCTCGGCCTGCTGTCGATTCTCGGCACTCAACGTGCTCTTCCAGCTGCGGCCCTGACCTGAGGCCAAGTCCTCTTCCAGAGGCATGGTCTGGGAATAGCGCACGCCTTTGCTCTCGCAAGCTGCAACAAAATCCGGCAGTTGCTCCCTGAGTTGCTGCAACAGAATATCCGAGCGGCAAATGGGTGTGGCGCCGCCCTGTTCAGCAGCCTGCTCACAGAAAAACAGCAACTTCGAGGGATAGACCGGTGTCTGGGCCATCTCGTGATGTAAAAAGATGGAAACCGTTGACGGTGCTTCATTGGCGGTAAACACCAACTCAGTGCGATTGCGTCTTACGGCATTGGAGAGGGACTCGGCGTAGGTGAAATTGGGCCAGTCAAAGGCGCGAATAAAGGCATCAAAATCGCCATCATTTACAACACCAAAACCGCGAAATAAAATCGCACCGGTAAGCGCCAGCTGATCTTCAATCTGAGTTCTATGCTGTGCAATCCACTCTGCTATAACAGCCTTATTCGCCGGCTGATCTGCGCCGAACGCCAGCGGAAAAACCGCCTCATCATAATGCTGTTGTCCCGCTAGATTAATCCTGTCAACGTCCAATTGGCTCATAGTGATCAATCGTAAATCGAGTGAAACGTATTAAACGCGGCTTCGCAAAACTGCGCCGGATCATTAAACCGGCGGTTCTGATTGAGCGCAGAAATGGCATCCATTTCTTCATCATTTAAGCTGAATTCCGTGAGGGCCAAATTCTCAATCAGACGTTGAGGATTGTTGGTTTTTGGAATCACCGCCGTGCCTCGCTGTATACCCCAGCGCAACACCACCTGAGCCGCCGTGGCACCGGTTCGCTGTGCCGCTGCCAGCACTGCAGGGTCAGTTAGCACTGTGTCATTGGCGCTGGCCATATTCAGTGCCACATAGGACAGAGAACCCAGGGGCGAGAATGCCGTGACTGCCATATTGTAAGACCGCGCGGTGCGCAATAAGGCTTCCTGAGTAAGGTAAGGGTGAGATTCAATCTGCAACATAGCCGGTTTAATACGCGCATAACTCATCAGGTCGTGTAACAGGCCAGCATTGTAATTACACACGCCAATTTGACGCACCAGGCCATTTTCCACCAACTGTTCCATGGCGCCCCAGGTTTCGCTCAGGGGAACCTGGTCAAGCTCCATACCCGGACTCTCGGCACTGGGGTCAAAGATCCACTCCGCCGGGTAGCGATCATGAAAATCCACATAGCGCAGGGCAATGGGGAAATGCACCAGATAGAGGTCGATATAATCTAAACCTAAATCATCCATTGATCGACGACAGGCTGCCTCAACATGCTCGGCACGGTGATAGGTATTCCAAAGCTTGCTGGTTACCCAGAGCTCTTCACGACTGCAGAGACCATCGGCAATGGCTCTGGCGATACCCTCACCCACCTGCTGTTCGTTGCCGTAATCCGCGGCGCTATCCAAATGGCGATAGCCCACCTTGATTGCCTCGTAGACCGCATCCGCAGCGCTGTCCTGATCGATCTTCCACAGACCCAGACCCACAGCGGGCATGGACTTGGAAGAGACTTTGATAACCGGTGCTTTAATAGCTTCAGACATAGTATTCCTAATCGTTGATGTAATCGGCCAAACCATTGGCCGTCATAAATTCATTGATATCCACTGCCCCACCGCTGGCCATAGAGGCCTGGGCGGCACTGGCCAGGATCATGGACCAAAGTCCCTGGAGTGGCGTTGCCGCGGACACTGACTTTTTTTCCAGCTGATCCACAAAGGCAATATGTTCAAAATAGGTGGCGCCATGATGGCCGCTCTGCTCTATAAGTGCAGGATAAGTCACATCCATGGTTTTCGATGGACCCAACTCTCCGGCATCAATAGCCAAGGAGGCGACAGAGCCCTGCTGCTGATGAAAATTAAATACTTCTTTAGTGGTTAAACGACCGCAATCGCCACTGACAATCAGCTCTTCCCTAAAATCATGGCAAAACATATTCAAGGTGAAATTGGCTTTGATACCGTTGGCATAATCAATCACCACAAAAGCATGATCATCAATATCCGACTTTTTGCCATCGCGCTCAAAGTCGACAAAGTTTACCGCCTGCCCGCCACTGGCATAGACCTTTAGTGGCTGAGACTGGGCAAGGAGATTAATTAGATCAAAATAGTGGCAGCACTTTTCCACCAGAGTGCCACCACTGGTGATATTAAATTTATTCCACTGTGCCACCTTATCCAAAAACGGCGGGCGGTATTCGCTGAGACTAATAGTTTTAATTTCACCCAGTGAGGCTCTATCCAGAGCCTCGTGAAAAGCCTCTACATACTGCGCCTTGTAGCGGTACTGCAAACCGATCTGGATAAACGAGGAATAGTCTCGGGCCATCGCCTCGGTGGCCGCAGCATCTTGCAAGTCAGTGGCCATAGGCTTTTCTAAAAAGATCGCCTTGCCGGACTTGATTGCAGTTTGCAAAATCTCGAAGTGGGTATAGTTTGGCGTGCAGATAAACAGTGCGTCCACAGCCGGGTCATTACAGGCAGACTCTAGATCTGCATAGCGCACCAGCGACTTATCCGAATAGACGGCAAAGTTGGCTTCGGCAATATCCATGCTGTGTTTTTGAGTATCGTAGATGCCATGGATTTGCGCACGACCCAATAAAGTCGCCACACGCATATGCTCCTGCCCAATAGTCCCTGTGCCAATTATCACTAGGTTGTGGTTTGGTGTCGGGCGCTGGTAGAGGTACTGATCCCCTTGCGTTATATGCTGTTGACCTGGCGCATCTTCGAAGAAGCGCAGTCTTGGTTTAGTCTTGTTAGAGTTATTCAATCTGGAGTCCGCATTTATTATTTTATTCTGCTCTTGCGACTTTATCTCTAGTCCCATCCCACCATAGCAGCATATTAATGCCAACCAGCGCCAAGATCAGTGGCCAAAATGCCACGCTGATACCATTGACCAAACCAACCGGCGAAAACAGCAGGTATAGAGCCACTACCGATGAGGCCAAGGTCACGGCACAGGGCACCGCATAGCGCCAACGTTGCAAGTCTATTTTGTCACTGCGCTTAAAGGTCCAGGCCTCCTGTCGGGGATAGAGCTGACCAATCACCAGCATCATCACCACTTCAATGACAAATAGAATCGCGTACAGGTGAAGAAAGTGAATGGTTACCCAGTCATCAAGCACAAACTTCAACAGCCCGTAGGCGATCACATGAAATACAATCACCAGCTTTGCTGCAAGGGCCGGCACACGGTGGCTAAATAACCCGACAATGACAATGGCGATAACCGGAATATTATAAAAACCGGTAAATATACGGATAATCTGCCACAAGCCCTCGGGGGCGAACTGCAACATGGGCGCCACCACAAAGGAGAACAGGGCAATCACCACCGAGGCCCGTTTAGCAATCTTCAGCAACTGTTTATCATCCACCACCGCGGCGCCCTGCCGCTGCTTCAATGGTAGGTAAATATCCAAGCAGAACAGTGTCGCTGCGCTATTGAGCAGTGAATTAAAGGAACTAAATACAGCCCCGAGCAAGACCGCCAAAAAGAAGCCCATGGCATAGGTGGGCAACAGATCGCGGATCAGTTGCGGATAGGCCAGATCAATGGATGGCAGACCGCCCTCCGAGCCCACCGGACCATAGAGATGAAAGGCAATCACCCCGGGAATCATCATCATAAACGGCACCAGGACCTTAAAGAACCCAGAGAACAACACGCCCTTTTGCCCTTCGGCGAGGTTTTTAGCCGCCAGGGTTCGCTGAATCACATATTGATTGGTGCACCAGTAAAACAGATTGGCAAAGATCATTCCGGTGAACAGCGTACCAAAAGGCGTTGGGTCACTGGGCCCACCAATGGCATTGAGTTTCTCGGTGTGAGTATTAGCCACTATATGCAGCCCATCTTCAATACTGCCACCACCCAGCGCGGAGAGCCCCAGCAGCGGCACTGCAAGGCCGATTAGCAGCAGACCAATACCGTTTAAGGTGTCCGACACCGCAACCGCCTTAAGGCCGCCAAACACTGCATATAGAGCACCAGTGCTGCCGATCATAACAATGGTTAGAGTTAGCGCCTGTGTGTATGGCAGGTTAAACAGCTCCGGCACATCGAATAGGCGAAGCACCGCAATAGAACCTGAGTAAAGCACTGAGGGAATTGTCACCAAACCGTAACCGAGCATAAACAGCAGCACGGTTAAGCGCCGCACATCGTCGTCGAAACGGCTATTTAAGAACTCCGGCAACGTGGAAAAGGCGCCTGCCAGATAGCGCGGCAAAAAGATAAATGCCATGCAGATCGTCGCGATCGCGGCAGTGACCTCCCAGGCCATACTGCTGAGATTAAACCCATAGGCAGAGCCATTAAGCCCGATCAGCTGCTCTGCAGAGAGATTGGTCAGCAGTAAGGAACCGGCAATAAATACCGCCGTAAGACCGCGACCGGCGAGAAAATAGCCATCGCGAGTAGCCACTTCCCCCCTGCTCTTGCGGTAGGAAACCCAAGCCACCAGCAGCATAAAGAAAAGGCAGCTCAGCAGCGTTGTGCTCAAATCGGATGTAGTGATAGATTCCCCTGCTGGCCTGGTAGTTGGCCTGGCACTTATTTTTATAATTGTGCTGCTATTCTAGCGTAATTTGTGCACTTTGAAATATTGGTGTGGATTCGAAGAGAAGTGCCGAGCTGGGAGATCCCTCCACTGCGGTCGGGATAACAGGGATGGTGGTGTGTCTACACCCCAGGGTGGTAGGCTAACTAGGGGTTTCAATCATTAAAAAATTTAACCATAGCGTTTGATAATGGCGCGTAATGTTTGACTCAAGCTCAGCCTAAATGCCCGGTTTTAACATAGATCAGCGCGCCATCATCTTTGGTATAGGGTCGGTGCTGGCTCAGATGTGGACTGCGCAGCCAAGTGCCCTGGGGATAGGCGCCCAGTTCATCATAGAAGGTCCCTTCTAGAACCAGTATCTCCTCACCACCCCAATGCTGATGACGATTGAACTGGGTGTTCGGCTGCCATCGGACTAGTGCGACGTGCTCAGCTTGAAACTCATGCAATGGCATCACTGAAAGGCCCGCAACCATTCCTGGAAACCATTGGCCAGTGCTGGTATCCAGTATTTTATGCTCAGTATCCTGCTCGTCAAACTGATGTAGTTTGACAAAAATAGTCGCACCCTCAGCACCCACTTTAGGTGTATGGGAGGAACCTATGGGGTTGCGCACATAGCTGCCTTTTGGGTAGGAATAATGCTCGTCGGCAAAGACCCCTTCAAGAACCAAAAACTCTTCACCACCGTTATGGCTATGGGACGAAAAGGTACTGTTGGGTGCATAGCGTACAATCGAAGTGGCACGAGCGACCTCGTCGCCAATGCGATCTAGCATCATGCGCTCGACGCCCGGCATAGGAGATGGCAACCAACGGTAGTCCTGGGGATAGATTACTACCCGCTGCTCAAAGTCAGCGTTGTGGCGCATCGGGCTGGGTGTTTTTTTCATCGCGGTGACCTTAGAAGTGCAAGGGTAATATAGTACAGAAGTAATGCCCGGGATGTTTACGCCAAGCAATTGAATAGCGCACTGAAGACCGCCCTCGAAATTGGCACGTATAGGAATATGTAAAACTAAAGTCTAGACACAAGGCCCATATACAGATGAGCACCTCGATTGAAAATATGATCGATCTAATACGAGACTGTCGACAGCATAACAACGATCGTGGCTCTAAGTTTAGCACTGCCACAATTAGTGATATTTGTAACCATATCCGACTCCCCTTTCTGATTGAACCTCTAACAAAAACCGGTCGCTGCGGAAAATCCTCTATGACTCGTGAGAAGGCCTTTGAGCAGCTCAGAGCCTTTGGTCCAAGCTCCGGTGAGCATTATTTTGCCGAGGCCATGCAGCCGTCGATTGTAAATATTGTTACCCAGAAGAGCGCCCGAGCAAGATGGATACATCAGTTAATTCACGAAGGTGAATCTAAGGCTGATGCTATTGCCCATGTCCTGGCACTGTGGATTGTCCCAGACCAGGCCCCTGAACTTGATGCACTGAGCTTAAAGCGTGAGTATGAGCAGTGGCTCCAGCTACAAAACAAACCGGCGAAATAAAACCCTCAACTACCTACAAACACCTACTATTTAAAAAGCGCAGAGAGCAACAGCTAACCAATCTTTCCCCAAGCGTTACACCCTTTACCTATAGTCTTGGCACGAAAAAATTTACAATGCTGATTCCAATTGCAATGAGTAGTAATCCTATGGTCGAACAAACAGCGATTAAGCACTTTTACAGAGAAAAGAGATTTCTTTTCTTACTGTTTGCGCCCTTGCCAATGTGGATCTATCTCTATGCCACTAATGGCAGAGGATATACCTATACTCTGGAGTTCTTTCTAACCTTTGCAGTACTTTATCCGGTTGCTGAAGAGGTTTTATTTCGCGGCTTAATACAACCTGCCCTGGGCAAAAAGCTACCGACCAGTAATGCAACAATTTCGACGGCCAATATTATTACCAGTCTGTTATTTTCAGCAGCACATCTGATCAACCATTCGCCACTTTGGGCTCTAGCAACCTTTGTTCCTTCACTGGTTTACGGTTATACAATGGACCGCTACAAGACTTTGTATGCGCCGATAATTCTGCACTGCGGATACAACGCCGGCTACTTTGCAGTAGCCGGCTCGATGTAACCTATTAGTTTCTCTGTTTACAGCTTTAGCAGTCTTCTTCTGAACAACAGCACCAGTCCAATAAACATAATCAATAGCAGTGACATATCAGGTGACTGGTTAACCGCAACAGTACAACCACCTCCACCACCACTAGACTTGTTAATTGTCAGAGCTGCAGAGGTCACAGTTGTGCTATCTGTACCATCACTGATAGTTGCCGTCACCGTGACACTGCCACCTGTATTGCCTGGCGTTAATGTCGCAGTGTAGACACCCTCTCCTTGAGCCGTAAAGCTGCCTATAGAGACGTCAGCAACAGTGGCTGTTGCAGTGACTGTCATGCCCTCCAACTGGCGACCATCAGAATCAACTGCAGTCACTGTCACAGTGGCAGAAGCTGAAGCACCGGCATCCAATTCAGTAGCACTTAATGTAATCGAACTGGCGCTGCTTGGAGGGCCAAAATACAGCGTCGCCAAACCACTGGGGTCGGTAACAGTTCCGTCGGCAATGCCATCGGTATCGTTAGGGCCACCATCTTCGATAAACAGCTGAATGCAGTTATCACCAGTGGTCAAACCACTGACATAGAGGCCACTTCCAGGTTCAGGGCAGGCGCCATTTGACGCCGCGGCCGAGGAGATTGCGTTTGTCGCATCGACAACAAAGTCCTGCCAGCCAGTATTCTCATCAATAAACTTCCTGAACACTGAATTGCTTGGAATTGCAGAGGCAAGGGGCAATACCAGGTTGTAAGACTCACCGGCAGCAGCACCTGACACCCTAAAGTCGAACAGACCGCTGGGATATTCATAGTCATCATCAGCTGAACCAGTGACGACCACTAACTGCTCTTCGCTAAGACCTACAGAATTAGTACCTGCAGAGAATACAGAGTCGCCCAGAGCAATAGTGGTGCCCGCTGGCGCCTGCATTACCTGAGTGGAATCACCGCCCACTGGTGCCAGATAACTTTCAACAATATTGTCTTGATAATCCGGAATACCATCGCCATCAGAGTCATCTAAACCCTCTTCAGCATCAGACACGCCATCGCCGTCGGTGTCCACTGCGGCATCAAGAACCAACTGTGCAGCCAGCACTCTTAGCACCACTGATTTAGACGCGCTTAATAGCGGGCTGCCGCTGTCAGTTACCGTAGCGGCAACAGATACAGTACCTGCCTGCATAGCACTTGGATCAAAAGTCAGGACCTGCTCTGTGATTGAAACAGCGGCAAGATCGCTAGTGCTAGGGTCCCACTCGAAGGTATGAGTATCCGCTGCATTCTGATCTGTGTAGCTCGCAGTCACTGTTACCAAGCCATTATCAGCTGAGACAATTCGTCCTTGCTGTTGATTTTGCATAACCGCAAAACTCAACTGCGGGGCAAGATTCTCTTCAACAATAGTGACGGTTCGCTCAATCACAGCACCCAGTGCTGCATTGGTTGGCTCGCCTAATGTAATCACTAGGGTCTCAGATACTTCGGACTCGGCATCGGCAACTATATCCACCAGCACAGTGCCTGAAGAACCCTCAGTTATAACTACAGTTTCACTAGCAACATTAAAGTCATCAACAGCTACAGCTGAACCACTCACTGTAAAGGGAATAGTCACTGGGTAATCAGCGGCATCACCGCTCATAACAAAGCGGACTTCAACTTGACTACCCTCTGTGGTTACGGAGGATGGCGTCAAACTCACCAGTGGCAGCACTTTGATGGTTTGAACTGCCGCCTCAACATTTCCAGCGGCATCTTCAACAGACCATGTATTGCTATACAGTCCAGACGCAAGCGTATTCTCCAGCAAACTGGCTGTCGGCGTTAGAGCACCATCTTTATTATCGACGGCAGACGCCTGACCCAATTCAACTGTTGTCATGCGACCGGTCGCCGACACTACGATGTCATCAGGAATCGTTAATTCAGGTGACAACTCATCTTTGCCGGGATCTGATCCAGCGGCATATTCATCGGCATTGGAAATACCATCACCATCCAAGTCAGCACTGGCGTCATCGGCATTATTGGGATCTAGACCGTTTGCTGTTTCATAAAAGTCCGGCAATCCATCAGCATCAGTATCGAGAACCACAACCGACACTGTCGCCGTTTTCGTTGTCGTATTTGAGGCCGCATCTGCCACGGTAAAGGTTACGACTGTGTCGCCAATGGCAAATTCACCTGGGCGGTCGTCGGTAATATTGGCGCTTATATCACCATCTTTATTATCCACTGCCGCCAGGGCAGCAAAGAACTCCGTCAAACTGCTGGCAGTGGCGGCCACCACATCGCCGGGCATATCCACATTAAGGGAAATGGAACCTGGAACCGTCAACTCAGGCACAACAACATCCAAACTCACGGTCACTGCAGTAACGGCCGTGCCCTGGTTAGCAGCGGCATCTGTCGCAGTAAATGTTAACTGAGTAGTGCCAAACGGGAATATGTCTGGCGCATCATTGCTAATCCCAGCAATCACCCCATCAACATTATCACTGGCTGAAGCCGATGCAATTAGAGCCACAATAGCCTCTAGTGATGCAGATACCCCTTCAGATGTACCCAAGACG
>JAFMBU010000194.1 GCA_017858295.1 Porticoccaceae bacterium
CAGGGGTTGGTGGCGCGAATATCTTCGCAGAACCAGTTGTTGTTATTTTTGTTCACTTGATCAATCAGGATAAAGCCAGGCTCAGCGTAGTCGTAGGTGGACGACATAATCGCGTTCCACAGCTTCTGCGCACGGATGGTTTCATAGATGCGGCAGGCGACTAGGCCAGCTTCATTGCTATGGTAGTTCTCGGTGGTTGGGAAGGGCTTCCAGACAACATCGTCGCCTTCCAGGTCGATACCTGCATCAATTTCTTTGGCGCTAATTGGGAAGGTCAGGTCCCAATTGCTATCGCTGCGCACAGCTTCGATAAACTCTTCAGTGATCAGCAGCGACAGGTTGAACTGGCGCAGACGGCCGTCTTCGCGCTTGGCGCGCACAAAATCAAATACATCTGGGTGGCTGACATCAAAGGTCGCCATCTGGGCACCGCGACGGCCACCGGCAGACGATACGGTGAAACACATCTTGTCGTAGATATCCATAAACGACAGAGGACCCGAAGTGTAGGCACCGGCGCCAGACACATAGGCACCTTTGGGGCGCAGCGTGGAGAACTCATAGCCTATGCCACAGCCTGCTTTTAGGGTCAGGCCGGCTTCGAGGTTGCGCTCGAGAATGCCGAGCATGGAATCTGGAACTATGCCGGAAACGGTACAGTTAATTGTCGAGGTGGCTGGCTTGTAAGCCTGAGCACCGGCATTGGAGATAATTCGACCAGCTGGAATCGCACCGTGCTTAAGGGCCCAGACAAAACGTGCCTGCCACTCTTCACGGAGGTTTTCATCTTCAACATCAGACAGCGCCTTGGCCACTCGGGTATATGTCGCATTGATGTCGGCATCTACCGGATTGTTCTCTTTATCTTTGAGACGGTACTTCTTGTCCCAGATATCCAGAGAGGCTTCCTGGAAGGTAATTTCGGGTGTTTTCTTTACGGCTTTCACGGCTTTCACTGTTTTTAATTTGGTTGCGGTGCTCATTGGCTGACCTTTTATGTTTGTTAACTATTCGTTTCAATCCTGGCTAGACTCGGGTGACATGCAGTTATCTAGCGACAGTTACTTTTGCGGATACTTTTCCGCCCCCCTGACTCTTATTTTTTGCCCGTTTAGTACAGACATACGTTCTGAAGACGGCAGCCAGTTTATCCTACATGGTGTGCCATGCAACCCTTAATCTACTATATCTTGTGCTTATCCATAGTTGAATGCACAAATTATGGGGGTAAGTCGTTGAAAAACTTGTGGATAAATCTCTCTGATCCCTAGCCTATCTGGCATTGTTGCAATAACTGACCGGCGCTAATAAACCGGTCACGTTGCTGCTCCGTATAGCTCTTGTAATTGTTAGACCCTAGGGCCAATAAAGCATACCGTCGTTGTGCCCATCCAGCGACTTGGCTAAACTAGCGACCCTGGTTAAGCCAGTGTTTACTTTAGTCTGTAACCTAATGTGTAATTTATTCGAACTGCGGTGTGTCTGTAGGGCATCGACCGCGATCTATTGAGGCGTTTCATGGATATTTTTGACTTCTCCGAGGGCCGCGAAGGCTATTATGGAGAGTACGGCGGTGTTTTCCTTCCCGAAATTTTGCAGGCAACTATTGAGGAGCTTCTCGAGTGCTTCCGCGAGTGCAAGGCTGATCCAAAATTTTGGCAGGACTATGTGGCGCTGTTGCAGAATTACTCCGGACGCCCGACGCCTATAACCCACCTGGAAAATCTCTCCCGCAAACTGGGTGGCGCGCAGATCTACGTTAAGCGCGACGACCTCAATCACACCGGATCTCACAAGATTAATAATGTGATGGGCCAGGGACTGCTGTGCCAGAGGCTCGGCAAGTCCAAAGTAATTGCCGAGACCGGTGCTGGTCAACATGGTTTTGCTACGGCGACCATGGCCGCCAAATTTGGATTTGAGTGCAAAATCTATATGGGTGCGGTGGATGTTGCACGCCAGCGACCCAATGTATTTTGGATGGAAAACCTCGGTGCTGAGGTGATTGCCGTAGAAGATGGGCAGAAGACGCTAAAAGACGCAGTGAACGAATGTATGCGTGATTGGGTCACCAATATGGCTGACACTCACTATATCTTGGGCACCGCCTGTGGACCCCACCCCTTTCCGGAAATGGTCAGCTGGTTCCAATCGATTATTGGCCTTGAGGCCCGTGAGCAGATGCTTAAGCAGGCCGGACGCCTGCCCGATCGCGTCTATGCCTGTGTCGGTGGTGGTTCCAATGCCATGGGAATTTTTCAGGGCTTTATGAATGATGACAACGTCGAGCTGATCGGTTCAGAGGGCGGTGGTCACGGTGTCGGCTCCTATATGCACTCCTCGCGTCTGGCCTACGACGATGCCACTGTTGGCGTTGCCCAAGGGTATAAGACGTACTTCCTGCAAAATGATGAAGGCAATATGAATGAGACTCATTCGGTTGCTGCTGGTCTCGACTATATTGGGGTCAACCCGATTTTTGCTCACCTCCATGACCAGGGCAAGGTACGTTTTGAAGCCGCCACTGATGTGGAAGTGAAAGAAGCCCTTAAGCTGACCATGCGCACCGAGGGTTTGATCCCGGCGCTGGAAAGTACTCACGCCTTTGTGACTGCGATCAAAGAAGCTCCGACCATGGGCAAGGATCAGATTATCCTGATCAACCAGTCCGGTCGTGGCGACAAAGATATCTTTACCATTGCCGATGCTCTGGATGACGCCAAGTGGAAGTCCTTTATTGGTGGCAAAGCGGATCAATACCGCGGGGAGAAAAACTAATGGGCCTGCAGAGCTATATTGCCGAGCGCAAGCAGAGCAAAGATATTTTGGTTATGGCTCACGTGGTCTGTGGCTATCCCTCCTTTGAAGAGAATCTCCAAGAGCTGGAGATTATGGCCGAGGCCGGGGTTGATCTGGTGGAGCTGCAGTTTCCGTTCTCTGAGCCCAGCGCCGATGGCCCGCTATTTGTTCGTGCCAACGAGCAGTCGTTAAAATCCGGCACCACAGTGGATCAGTGTTTTGAGTTTATGAAACTGGTCAGTGCGCGCTTTCCATTTAAAGTGTTGATGATGGGTTATTACAACACCGCTTTTAAAATGGGCGAAGAGGCCTTTGTAAGGCGGGTTAAAGAAGCTGGTGGTGTTGGTTATATTTTGCCCGATCTGCCCATTGAAGAATCACCTGAGTTGCATCGCCTCTCTGAAGAGGCTGGTATTGAGCCGATTATTTTGATGACGCCCACCACCAGCGATAAGCGCTTGGCCAAGCTTGGAGCAGTAAGCCGAGGTCTGGTCTATGTGGTTGCCCGCAAAGGCGTGACCGGTTCGAAAACCCAGATGGGCGACGATGTGTTGGCACTGATTGAACGCTGTCGTCAGCATACTGATGTGCCTTTGGGTGTGGGCTTTGGTATCAGCAGCAAAGCGGATATAGATGTATTGCGTGGCCATGCGGACATCGCCATTGTCGGTACTGCGGCACTGAAAATATGGGAAGAGGGCGGTGCGCCGGCGCTGCGTACGTTTTTTGCTGAGTTGATGGCCTGAGCTAGTTAGCCTTGC
>JAFMBU010000195.1 GCA_017858295.1 Porticoccaceae bacterium
AGAAAGTGCTCAACGATATTATTAGCTACGGCTATGTAGTGCGCGGCTGGCTGGGAATGGATGCCTTTCCCCTGACTCAACCAATTGCCAAGCGCCTCAACTTGCCAATTTATCAGGGACTGCTGGTGCGGGCGATCTACAATGGCAGTCCGGCTTTTGTGGTGGGCATTCAGCCCGGAGATATAGTGATCAAGATTAATGGCGAGCCGGTCACCGACCGTCAGACCAGCATTAGCCAGATTGCCGATGTGGCGCCTGGTGCGCCGATCGAATTGGAAATTTGGCGTCAGGGTGCAACCTTTGCAGTGACTGCTGTGGCAGGTATTCGCCCCACTAATCCACTCTAGAAAAACACGTAACAAAGCACTCAATCAAACAGCAGCTCGTCAAAAACAGCTCTAGCCAATAATCTCGCCCAAGGCATCAATCAACTGCTGATTTTGCGCTGGCGTGCCCACTGTAATGCGCAAAAACTCACTGAGCCTGGGCTTATTAAAGTGGCGGATAATGATATTTTTATCGCGCAGAGATTGAGTCAGCGCCAAGCCATCCTGATCAGAGTGACGGGCAAGCACAAAATTCGCCGCTGAGGGGAGCACTTCAAAACCGAGTCCCTGGAGCTGCTCGACCATCCACTCACGACTAGAGATTACCTGCTCACGCATGGCCTCAAAATAGTCCGGGTCATTAAAAGAAGCCACCGCCGCAGCCAGCTGAACATGGCCGAGAGGATAAGAATTAAAGCTATTTTTGATCCGCTCAAGCCCTTCAATTAATACCGCGGAGCCCAAGGCATAACCAATTCTCATGCCTGCCAATGAGCGCGACTTGGACATGGTTTGCACAACCAGTAGATTGTCGTACTGGTCTATCAAACTAACGGCGCTAGATCCGGCCTCAGCAAAATCGATATAGGCTTCATCTACCACTACCACAGAATCTCTATTGTCTTGGAGCAAAGCCTCGATGGCATCGAGGCCCAGCAGCCTGCCTGTAGGTGCATTGGGATTGGGGAAGATGATTCCGCCATTGGCACGGCGATAGTCGTTTAGGTCAAGACTGTAGTCGTCGGCCAACGGTATTTTGCTAAACTCAATATCGTAGAGACCGCAGTAAACCGGGTAAAAACTGTAGCTAATATCCGGATATAAAATTGGCTGCGCCTGACGAAAAAGGCCATTGAACACATGGGCCAAAACCTCGTCGGAACCATTGCCGACAAAGACCTGCGCCGGCGTCAGCTTAAAGTAACCTGCAAGACACTGCTTTAGCTGGTCAGCATTGGACGGCGGATAGAGACGCAAGTCGTCGTTCACTGCACTTTCCATGGCCTGCATCACGGCTGGCGAGGGCGGATAGGGATTTTCATTGGTATTTAGCTTAGTGAGATTGCTATTCGCAGGTTGCTCACCCGGAACATAGGGCTCGAGCCCAAGGACAAAATCACTCCAGTACTTACTCATATCTGTCTCTCGCCTTAGCTTTTGCACTTCATATTTGGATTTTAGCTACTGAATAGATCAGTCACGAATTCGATATTCTGCCGAGCGCGCGTGGGCTGTCAGGGACTCGCCACGACCCAACACCGAGGCGACCTTGCCAAGATCAGAAGCGCCCTGCTCAGAACAGTAAATCAGCGAACTGCGCTTCTGGAAATCATAGACACCCAATGGCGAAGAAAAGCGCGCAGTGGATGAGGTGGGTAACACATGGTTGGGACCGGCACAGTAATCACCCAGCGCTTCGGCGGTGTGGCGACCCATAAAAATAGCACCGGCATGACGAATCTTTGGCAACCAGGCTTCGGGATCGGCAACGGATAATTCTAGGTGCTCCGGCGCAATACGGTTAATTAGCTCTATGGCTTCATCGGCATCACGCACTTCAATCAGTGCACCGCGGCGTTCCAGAGACTGGCGAATAATGTTACTGCGTTCCATCTCCGGCAGCAATTTGGTCATGCTACTGTGCACTGCCGCTATATAGTCTGGGTCCCAAGAGACAAAAATCGCCTGGGCGTCTTCATCGTGCTCGGCTTGGGAAAACAGGTCCATAGCGATCCAGTCGGGATCCGTGCCACCATCGCAGACCACCAAAATTTCACTGGGTCCAGCGACCATATCCAAACCGACCAAGCCAAAGACCATGCGCTTGGCGGTGGCCACATAGATATTGCCGGGGCCTACAATCTTATCCACTTTAGGCACAGTTTCAGTGCCATAGGCCAAGGCAGCAATGGCCTGTGCGCCGCCAATGGTAAACACCTGATCTACGCCGGCTATAGCAGCGGCAGCCAGCACCATAGGACTGAGCTCACCCTCTGGTGCAGGCACCATCATAATCACTTCGCCCACTCCGGCAACCCGTGCCGGAATGCAATTCATTAATACGGATGAGGGATAACTGGCTTTGCCACCAGGTACGTAAATACCGACGCGATCCAGAGGCGTGATCTGCTGCCCGAGAACTGTGCCATCCGCTTCACGATACTGCCAAGAAGGTTGCTCTTGGTGATTGTGGTAATCGCGAATACGTTCGGCTGCTATCTCTAGGGCGTTTCGCGTCTCAGCATCAATGGACTCAAGCGCCCGCTGCAGCTGTTCTTGACCAATCACTAACTGGCTAATTTCTTCGACCTGACGGCGATCAAAACGATTGGTCAGATCAACCAATGCCTGATCACCCTGGGCTTTCACTTGCCGCAAAATCGCGATTACTGCATCTTCTACAGCTGTGTCTGAGACCATATCCCAGGCGATCAGGTCACTGAGCGTCTGGGCAAAATTATCGTCGCTGGTGGACAGCTTTCTGATGGCTAGTTCACTGGTCGTGGAGGTGTCGGCGGAAACTGTCATGAGTTGCTCTCCACCGCCTCTCTCAGTGCATCAACAATGCCCTGCACCTCAGCGAACTTGGTTTTCATCGACGCCTTGTTGACGATCAAGCGCGAACTGATTTCAGCGATCTCATCTCGAGCCTCAAGGCCATTGGCGCGCAGAGTGTTACCAGTATCGACTATATCGACAATTTCCTGAGCTAAATCCAGTATCGGCGCCAGTTCCATAGCCCCATAGAGCTTGATCAGATCAGCCTGACGCCCCTGCTGAGCATAGTATTCACGAGCCACATTGATATATTTGGTCGCAACACGCAGCCTGCTGTGTTGCTGGGTTGTGCCCAGGGGCACAGCGGTCATCAACTTGCAGCGTGCTATCCCCAGATCCAGCGGCTCATAGTAGCCATCCCCCTGGTGCTCAAGTAGCATATCTTTACCTGCCACCCCCAGATCTGCGGCGCCATACTGCACATAGGTGGTTACATCTGAGCCTCGCAGAATAATCAATCGGACATTGTCACGATTGGTGGGAAAGACCAGCTTGCGACTGGTAAAGACATCCTCAGCGGGCACGATTCCGGCGCGAGCCAAAAGCGGAAGAGTTTCTTTTAATATGCGTCCCTTGGTGAGGGCGATGGTTATCTGGGTCATTAGCCTGTCTGCTGTTTACTTTTCGTTATACTCAGTGGTTACATCCACTGAGCTAAAATTGTCTCG
>JAFMBU010000196.1 GCA_017858295.1 Porticoccaceae bacterium
TTATTAGTGAGGCGTTCCCACCAGCGCAGCATCACACGATCTGCGCTCTCCTCCGCCGCCAGGCCCAAACGTTGGTGAAGTTTCTTTTTCACCACAAAGGCAATCTCATAGACATCCGCTTCCTGAGCACGGGAAACCAGATATTCATCGCTGGTTTGCAAATCGTCCACCAGCGCCACATTTAATGCGCGGCTGCCAAACCACACCTCACCTGTAGCTATAAGGTCTATGTCCAGCTGTGGTCGACGCTCCACAACAAACTCTTTAAACAGGCTGTGGGTATCTTCCAGCTCCTCAATAAATTTCTCACGGCCACTGTCGGTATTTTCACCAAACATGGTCAGAGTGCGCTTGTGCTCACCGGCGGTTAGCAGCTCAAACTCCACATCGTGTTTTTTTAGTACTTTGTTAAAGTTGGGCAGCTGGGCGACAACCCCAATTGAGCCCAATATAGCGAAGGGCGCGGCGATAATTTTATCGGCGACACAGGCCATCATATAGCCGCCGCTGGCAGCTACCTTGTCGACACAGACGGTCAGGGGAATTTTGCGTTTGCGAATTCGATCCAGCTGACTGGAGGCCAGTCCATAGCTATGGACCATACCACCGCCGCTCTCAAGGCGCACTACCACTTCATCACTGGCGTTAGCCTGAGAGAGTATGGCGGTTACCTCTTCACGGAGATTGGTTACTGCAGAGGCACTGATATTGCCGTGAAAGTTGACCACAAATACCCGCGGCTTTTGTACAGGCACCTCAGCATGGGGATCTTTAGCTGCCTTTTTGCTGGCTTTCTGCAGTTCCTTGGCCTTCTTCTGCTTGTCTTTCTGCAGGCGTTTATCCTCGGCCTTGTGCAGGGACTCATCCATTACCGCGAATTTGATCGCATCACTCATATCGTCAAACATTTCATTTAACGGGGTGATTTCTAAATGACCCTTGCTGCCGCTGTGACGGCTTTTTTGACTCAGCCCTACAACAATACTGACCACAATCACTATGGCGAGCACGCCGGTAACCACTTTGGCTAAAAACAAACCGTATTCAAAAAGAAATTCCAAGACAAACTCCACTTATAGGTAGAAAAAAGTTGATTATAGACGGCTCAGGCGCCGTTGACCTCTTCGATAAAGCGCGCAATCAAGCGCCCAGACATACTGGTAATTGGAGGCAAAATACTCGGCAGCTCTTTGTGATGCCACCAGTAGGCTTCGGCGATCTCGACTTCGTCCACCTTAATCTCGGTGGTCACCGCATCGGCGATATAACCGAGCATCAGCTGGCCGGGGAATGGCCAGGCCTGGCTGCCCACATAGCGTATATTTTTAATTTGTACGCCGGACTCCTCAAAGACTTCACGGTGCAGTGCCTGCTCGGCACTTTCACCAGCTTCCACAAAGCCGGCCAGTGCGCTAAAGCGCCCCTCCGGCCAGTTCACCGAACGTCCAAGCAGACAGCGCTCGCCGTCACGTACCACTACAATTACGCAGGGAGAAATTCGTGGGTAGAGACTAATATCACAGCTTATACAGCGCAGGGCATGATCATTTTCGGCACTCTCTGTCGCTGCGCCACAGCCACCGCAGTAACGGTGGTTCCTCTGCCACTCGAGCATCTGTACCGCGCGACTCGCCAGTGAAAACTGCTCGTCACTACTGGACAGTAATACTGAGCGCAACTCCATCACCGCGAAACCTTCCATGGAGCGGCACTCCGGGGACAGGTCCCAGACTTCACAGTCAACGCCGTTCCACTGGCCCAGCACCAGGCGCTGCTCACAGAAGAATTTCATCACGTCAGCCTGCTCGCGATCTATAACCAGATCAGAACTACCCCGTACAACTAAAATATCCCGCCCGACAACGGGAATCACCAGCAATTTGTCGGTGCCGCTATGCACATTAGCGGGAAAGAAGCCTTCAAGAGCGGGAGGAAGCATATTCTAGGAGTCGCCGTATTATTATGGTTAAAAAGCTGCTGTAAAGAGACTGCGGCGAAGCTTGCATAATGGGGAATCAACCGCTACTGTTTGCGCCGTAAAAAGCCAAGTTTAACATGATTTATTTTCCGACTAGACAATAAAAAGGACCGACCATGCAGCCGACGATGTATCAGGCGTTTCAAAAAAACTTTCTGGGCAATTCCCCAGGTTGGTATGAGAAGGCGATTATTGCCTTTCTGATCATCAACCCCATCGCACTCTGGGCTTTTGGCCCCTTCGTGACCGGATGGATGCTGATTGCTGAATTTATTTTAACCCTTGCTATGGCGCTTAAATGCTATCCACTGCAACCCGGTGGCCTACTCGCCATCCAGGCAATCCTGCTCGGCATGGCCTCTCCTGAAGCGGTCTATCAAGAGACAGTGTCAAACTTCCAAGTGATTCTGCTGCTGATGTTTATGGTCGCCGGCATCTACTTTATGCGCGACATGCTGCTATTTGTTTTCACCAATATCCTGCTCAAGGTGAAATCAAAAACCACCCTGTCATTTTTATTCTGTTTTGCCGGTGCATTTCTCTCTGCCTTCCTCGACGCACTGACGGTTACGGCGGTACTGATTACGATTTCAGTTGGCTTCTACTCGGTGTTTCACAAGGTCGCATCAGGCAAGAAAATTGTCGACGATGGACATGACCACAGCACTGACGAGCAACTCGCTGGCAGCCACCGTGAAAATCTCGATAACTTCCGCGCCTTTTTGCGCAGCCTGATTATGCACGGTGCCGTGGGTACTGCCCTGGGTGGTGTAACCACTGTAGTAGGCGAGCCGCAAAACCTGTTGATCGCCGAAAAAGCCGGCTGGGAATTTATCGAGTTCTTCCTCATGATGGCGCCAGTGACCATGCCAGTTCTGGTCTGTGGTTTAGCAACTTGTATTATCCTGGAGAAGACTAAAATTCTTGGCTACGGCGCAGAGATGCCTGAAGAAGTCCGTGTGATTCTCCAAGCCTCCAGCGATCACGATAACTCTCGTCGCACTCAGTACGATAAAGCGGCTTTGATTGTTCAAGTAGTGGTCTCGCTGATTTTGGTCTTGGGACTAGCCTTTCACTGGGCGCCAGTGGGCTTGATCGGTTTGATGGTCATTGTGCTTCTAACCGCGTTTAACGGCATTACCGAAGAGCATCGTATCGGTCACGCCTTTGAAGAGGCCCTGCCCTTTACCGCGCTTTTAGTAGTGTTCTTTGCCATTGTTGCAGTGATCCACGAACAGCACCTGTTCTCGCCGGTTATCGGCTGGGTACTGGCAATGGACGAGGCTGTACAGCCAGGCATGTTCTTCCTCGCCAACGGTGTACTGTCAATGATCAGTGACAATGTCTTTGTGGCAACGGTCTACATCAATGAAGTCACTGCAGTATTAAATGCTGGCGATATCACCCGTGAGCACTTCGACAAGTTGGTTATTGCAATCAACACTGGTACCAACCTGCCAAGTGTTGCAACACCCAATGGACAGGCTGCATTCCTCTTCCTGTTGACCTCAGCCATTGCTCCGCTGATTCGCCTCTCTTATATGCGCATGGTTCTTATGGCTCTGCCATACACC